>CBFGVZ010000089.1:0-14276 GCA_965652315.1 uncultured Saprospiraceae bacterium
CCTGCTCCACGCCGTCCAGTTCTACCATAATAGCTTCCGTACACCAAAAGCATCCCCCACCCAATGTAGCTGTTTCCAATTGCCTGTTTTCCATCGATTATCTTTTATTATGGTTTTGTTCCTGTTTAATGAATCAAAATGTAATGCCCTCGTCCTTTCATTTCCGGCACTGGCAGTATTATAACACTTTTTGAAGCGATATCGTTTTTAATGATTTGGGAAATGCATGGAAAAGAGGAAAAGTAAGCAGATATTCCCGCAGATGTAAGCAGAGCGGTTTCTTGCTGATGGGCGCAGAGCGGGTTCTTGCTGATGGGCGTGGAGCGGGTTCTTGCAGATGAACACAGATTGGTGGAGCTGAGGCTCCAACTCCCAGGACAAGCCCAGGAGTCCCCAGGTTAACCCAGTTAAAAAACATATATTTAACGCCTCATAACCACGTATATTCATCGGCCACATATGAAGACCATCCTGTACATCCATTCCATTATTTTCAAAATCAATTATTTCCTGATTCGAATTCCCATTTATGTGCTTTCCTTCCTACCATTATCCTGGCTCTACGTCCTGTGCAGGGGCCTGTCCTGGTTGATCTTCAAGGTGTTCCGGTACCGCCGCAAAGTTATCGCTAAGAACCTCAGCACGGTATTCCCCGATGCGGACAACCCTTTTCGACAGGAAATCGAAGCCCGTTTCATGGATCACTTTTCCAATATGATCGCAGAGAGTTTGAAGGCATTCACCATGTCCACTGAAGAAATCCGGCGGCGGATGGACATCCGGATCAGCGACGAAATAAAGTCGGATCTCAGTAATCACCAGGATATTTTTATCGTCGGTGGCCATGTGAACAATTGGGAATGGGCCGTGATCACCTCAGGCGATCAGGTGCCGGCTCGAACAAAAGCCATCTACAAGCCGCTCTCCAGCCATGCCATGAATCAGATCATGCTCGACCTGCGACAGAAAGGGAAAACCCTGATGGTCCCGATGGGGCTGGTCCTACGAGATATACTCACCCAGGATCGACTTACCACCGCCTATATATTTCTCAGCGATCAGTCCACACCATTCACCCTGACCGCCCACCATGTCGATTTTTTCGGGATCCGGACCCCTTTCGTTCCCGGAATGAGTGCCATGGCGGCCCGTCAAAACATTCCAATTTACTATTTTACGATCGAAAAAATCCGAAGAGGGTATTACAAAGCTCATTTCAGCCTTCTGGTCAGAGACCCTGCAAATTACAGCCCGGAAGAAATAACATCACTCTACAGCAAAAAACTGGAAGAAAATATATTAAATCAACCGGCGTGTTGGTTATGGACGCATAAAAGATGGAAACGCGTATTGGAGTATTGATAGGGTGGGCTGTGCTATGTCTCCTGGTTCTCTGGGCCGGGAAGGCAACAGGTCAGTCATGGCCCGGTGGAGATACGATCCGATCGATCGGGCCAAACCTCCTCCTCCCCCGACCCGTGATCCATCCGTCGCTGATCAATGTACAGACAATGGAAGGCGAGATGCTGACCGATTCAATGGACTACCGGCTCCGGGACAGCGTCACCGTCCGGCTGCTTCGACCGGCCCTGTACGACCATTATTTTATCATACATGAAAAAATGCTGTCGCCCCTGCTCGCTGCCCCGGCGACCTGGATCGATACCCAATTGGTCAAAAGCGACTACCTCATCGAAAGCCTGCCCATGGCACTGGAATCGGAAGCGGCCTTCCCGGCCTGGTCCAATATCTCTTACAGTGGGCATTTCGGGCGAGGCATCAACATCGGCAACAATCAGAATACGACGCTCAATTCCAATTTTGACCTCCAGCTCCAGGGCACGCTGCCCCATGGGATAGAAGTCGTAGGGAGCCTGTCGGACAACAGCATCCCCATCCAGCCGGAAGGGAATTCCCAGCGGCTGCAGGAATTTGACAAGGTATTTATCCAGCTCCGGAAAGGCGGTGCCAGTCTCATCGCCGGCGACCACGAAATCCGGAGTCCGGACAATCATTTTATGAGGTATTATAAAAAAACCAAAGGCGTGTTTGCTTCGCTGCAGTCCGGGAATGCCTCAGGCTGGAGCCAGCAAAGTTCGGTAAACTATTCGGTGTCCAAGGGTCAGTTCAAACGGGCGACCATCCCGGCGGAAGAGGGGAACCAGGGCCCCTACCGGGTGTCGCAGACCGGCAACAATCTGTTCGTCGTGATCCTGGCCGGCACCGAACGCGTTTATATCGACGGACAACTGCAGCAACGGGGAGAACTGAACGACTACACTATTGATTACAATCTGGGGGAGATCACCTTCACCCCCCGCACCTACATCAGCGCCACCAGCCGGATCGTGGTGGAATATGAATTTGCAGAGCAGAATTATCTGCGCAGCCTGTTGGCCGGCCACAGCACCTGGGAAAAGAACAATTGGCAACTGGGATTGCATCTGTACAGCGAACAGGACGGCAAAAATGGATACCAAAACAACGTGCTGACCCCGGAAAATGAAGCCATCCTTGCGGAAGCCGGAGATCATACCGACAATCTCACGGGGTCTTCAGTAGTGCCCTGGCAGGGCGGGTACGAGGAAGGGGTGGTGCTATACCAATTCATCGATACCATGGGCTACACCAATGTCCTTCGGCACGTCAAAGAACCGGTTGATGCCCCACTGTACACGGCTTCCTTTACCTTTGCAGGAGAAGGCAACGGCGATTATATACCACAGGGGAACTTCACCAACGGTGATGTCTTCCAATGGGTCGCCCCCAACCCGGACGGCAGCCACAATGGAAGCTATGCCCCCACTACGCAGCTACAGGCACCTCAACAACAGCAAATGTTCGGATTCAACGTCCGGAAGTCGTGGGGCCCCAACCAGGAAAACACCATTTACAGTGACTGGTCTCTGACCAATGAAGACCTCAACCGGTTTTCGTCGGCAGATGAAGCGGACAATACGGGGTGGGCGCAGAACAGCGGTTTCTCCTGGGGGCTGAATCTCGACACCGCAAGGCAGCAATATTTCCGTATTGACGGTAACCTGGAGTGGCGCAAATCCACCTTCCGGCCCATTTCCAATTATCGGCCGGTGGAGTTTAACCGGGACTGGAATTATGAGACTGAGGGTGATGTGGAGGGTGAAGGTGAGGCAGCTGATGAAAGGATTTACCATCTGAGCACGGAGTACCGGGACAGGAACTTCAATGCGGGATACAGTTACCGGAATTTTCAGGCGGTCCGTCAGTTTTCCGGGCAGCGGCATGAAATCAGTGCCGGTTGGACGCCGGGAAACTTCGACTTTGAAGTGTACGAATCTCTGACCGAAAGTGAAACGCCCCTGCGGTCATCCGTTTTCTCTCGTCCTTCGGCAACCCTGGCGTGGAAGTCTCCTAAGGATGGAGGTCTGACCATATCTACCGGTTATCAGGGGGAGCTGAACCGGGTACGCGACCGACAGACCGATACTTTGAGTCCGCTTTCAATGCGATTTGACAAGGTATTTGCGCGGCTCCATTGGCGGGAAAATCATGCGATTACCCTTTCCAGCCGGATGGATTATCAGCCAGGGTCGGACCTTCTGCTCCGTTCATTCCGAACCGATGACTTACAAATGGAAACCGGCGTATCGGGTGATAAGGGTTTTGTCCGGTGGATTGCAACGTTCCGGCATTTGAAAACCATTCGGGATTTTGAGGTGATCACCGATGAACAAAAAGGATGGAACATCCTGGGCCAGGTGTTGTTTGCTCAGAAATGGCTGGATGATGGCTGGACCAATCAGGGCGAACTGGCTCTGTCCAACGGAAAGGAACCCCGCCGACAATTCCAGTACATCAAAGTGGAAACTGGTAACGGCCAATACAAATACGTCGATGTCAACCAGGATTCCATCCAGCAATTGAACGAATTCTTCCCCGCCATTTATCCCGATGAAAAAAATTATATCCGCGTCAGCACGATTGAAAACCGGTTGATATCGACCTTCAATTACAACCTGAAATGGTCCTGGAACATCGATGTCTCCAAATGGACGAAACATGACTTCTGGTCCAAATGGTCAACGGAAAACAGTTTTCACATCGAAAACAAGCAGCAGCGAACCGGAAAGCTCCGGATCTGGAACATCCCGGACACGGCCCTGGTCTCGTCACGACAGAATGTACTGACCAACCTGTATTTCAACCGGAATGGAAAAGTCTTTCAGGAACACCTCGGATACTGGGTCCGGAAGCAGAAAAACTTCCTGCATACGGGATTCGAAACTTATGACACAAAAGAATATTTTTCGAAATCCACGATCCTATTTTCCAGCCGGATCAATTCCCTGGTCGAAGTCAAATGGCGGCGGGTGCATCAGGCTGCTACAAGTTTTGCGGAGCGAAATTTTGATCTCCGGTTCCTGGAAGTCAGTCACAAACTGCGATGGATGCTCCACCAGACCATGCAACTGGAATACGAAACCGGATATAGCCGTGGACGGGACACCGACGAGCTTCACAAAGCCAGCATTTGGACGAATCAGCTCTCCTGGCAGTTCCGTCCCAATCTCAAGTGGTCCTCCCGCACCTCTCTGGATTATTCCCGGGTCTCCTATGCTTCCACAGAGCAGAATCTATCTTTGGAGCAGATTATGTTGGAGGGTCTCCGCCCAGGTCACAACCTCCTCTGGGAAACCAATATTCAGCGCCGCCTCCCCAACAATCTGGTCATCACTTTTCGCTACCATGGCCGTAAAACAGGCGATTCATCTGTTGTGCACACGGGTTCGGTGCAGGCAAATTTACTGTTTTGAGGATGGGAGTTGTTCGGGATATACTAGCCAGAAATATTCACCACTTTACAGTCTGAAAACGATGCAATTTATTGAATACCTTAGCTTCACCTTAATTCACTATATTTGGACTTCAATAATTGCGATGATACATGAACCATGAGATTTCTACGATTATGACGACCAGGCTGGTCACCCTCGATCCAGAGAATACCGTACTCGATGCCCGGAAAATCCTTCGTGAAAACACCTTTCACCACATCCCGGTTTGTCGGGATGGCATCCTATTGGGAGTAGTCAGTACCTTTGACATTCTGAAGCTCAACCAGTCCCGCGAAGAAAATGACGCACGACTCCTCCGGGATATTATGACCACCAAACTGGCCGTCCTCCACCCCACGGACAAAATCGGGGCGGCTTCTATCGTCCTGCTTCAAAATCGATTTCATTCCGTTCCGGTAGTGGATGAGGACCGGAAACTGGTAGGGATACTCACCACCTTTGATCTGTTGAAATATCAGTATCAGAACGCTTATCCGGGAGATGACTTTCCGTTTTAAACCTCATATTCGTAAGTCTGCCGGGTAAAAAAATTGTTCCCGTTAAATAAATTTTCATCCAATACTGAACTTGTTTTATAAAACGCGAATCTGAGGTAAAGCCTTGTATTGTGGCCTTATATTTGCGTTAGTGCCTTTAATCCAATGGAACTCAATGATTAGCGGAGTTTTGAATCGTGTAAGTTTGTCAAACTTCAGAAGCAATTGCCCGTAACCAGTCCGGATGAAAATTCCTGGTGCCTTATGGAATATATCTATCGTGTAAGTTTGACAAACTGGGGAAATCTTTGCGCCTTTGCGTCTCTACAAATTGCTTCTGTTTCCTGCTTTGTGTCTCCCAGGGTGACGCAGAAATAATAAAATATGCGGTGATCTGCGGGATCTGCTGGAATCCTTTGCGTCTTTGCGTCTTGGCGGTGAAATTTTTGTCCCGTACCGGAGGCCGGGATGGCGCTGCCCCGAAAAGATTTTGACCCGATTTGTCAAATAAGTGTCCGAAATTTAGTTTATTGTTGGAAGGATAGATAGAATTAGCGGATAAACCAGAATTGCATCAAAACATGATACGGATACATTTATACAATATTCACGGACTCATCAAGGGTGACGGTCTGGAAATCGGCAAGGATTCTGACAACGGCGGACAGATCATTTATGTGTACGAGCTCGCCCGGCATTTGTCCCAATACGATGCGGTGAAACACGTACATATTTTCACCCGCCTGATCGATGATCCCAACGAGGACGAAGCTTACAGCCAGCCCGTGGAAGTCATCAATGACAAATGCGATATCCGGCGAATCCCGTTCGCGGGCAACCTCTATCGGAAAAAGGAAGAATTGTGGGAACACCTCGACGAATTCGTCGAAAATGCCCTGACACATATGAAGGAACACGATATTATGCCTGACTGGATGCACAGCCACTACGGTGATGCAGGGTATGCAGCGAAAGAACTGTCGCTCAGGCTCAATGTCCCTTTCGCCCATACTGCCCACTCCCTGGGGAGACCCAAGAAGAGCAAAATGAGGGATCTGGGTCTGACAGAAGAGGAAGCCGAAGAAAAGTTTAAATTTTCCATGCGGATTGAGGCGGAGGAGGCATGTCTGGCGCTGGCCGAATTCATCATCACCTCCACATATCAGGAAATCAGCGACTGGGAAACGTACGACAACTATCAGAAAGCCACGTTTCACGTACTACCTCCCGGCATCGACGTGGAAAAATTTTATCCCTACTACCAGCAGCACCTTGACAACGAGCAAATGCAGCAGGAGGTCATGCAGCGTAAATATTGGGTAAGCCAGGCCATCGAAAAATTCCTGGTCAACCCCAGCAAACCCGCTATCCTGGCGCTGGCCCGGCCTGATCGGCGAAAGAATCTCCATACGCTCATTGACACCTACGGGAGCAACAAGGAGATCCAATCTCTGGCCAATCTGGTGATCTTTGCCGGAATCCGAAAAGACATCATTAATATGCCTGAGTCCGAAAAGGAAGTACTCACCGAGATGCTGCTCCTCATGGATAAATATGACCTGTATGGCAAACTGGCCATTCCCAAAAAGCACGACATCGAAAACGAAGTTAGTCTGATCTACCAGTACTGCGCCGAAAAAAGAGGACTGTTCATCAATTTATCCCTCCATGAAAATTTTGGTCTTACGACCATCGAAGCGGCAGCTTCAGGATTGCCAGTCGTGGCGACCAAAAACGGGGGACCTTCCGAGATCATTCCCAAGTGTAAGAATGGCTATCTCGTTGACCCACTTGACAAACATGAAGTAAGCGAGGCGATCAAAACCATTCTGACCGATGAAGCCAAATGGCGGCGCTTTTCCAATCACGGCATTATCGCCGCCAAAAAATACTATAGCTGGAATTCGCATACGAACATCTACATCGGCTGGCTCCAGGAAACGCTGGAACCCAAACAACCACGAAAACCGAGGGAGCTTAAAATCGCATCACACCGGGCAGACCGCCTCCGCAACACGAAAAACCTGCTGATCACAGACATCGATGGCACCCTGATCGCGAATGAAAATTCCTTCCCGGGACTGGATGAACTGAAGCAATTCCTATCGGAGAATAGCGATGATTTTTGTTTTGGTGTGGCTTCGGGGCGCTCGTATCAATTGATCCAGGAAGTGATGGCCAAAGTCGATATGGATGTCGACATAGTCGTATGTTCGGTGGGCGCCAGGATCTATTACGATCTGGAAGACGATTCGCTGGACACCGACTGGATGGACTACCTGAGCTTCAAGTGGAACCCGGACCGGATCCGGGAAAAACTGGAGAACATCCACTGGCTTGTCCCCCAGGAAGAAGACGCACAGGATATTTACAAGATTTCATATTACTATGACCCTATGGATTTTGACGAAGAAATCCTGAAAAACACACTTGACAGGGACTTTTATCAGATCACCATGGTCAATTCCCATCAGCGTTATTTGGATATATTACCCGTACACGCTTCCAAGGGGAATGCCATCCGCTATCTTTCTCAAAAATGGTCCTTTCCACTACGCAATATTATTGCCTGCGGAGATTCCGGCAACGATATGGATATGTTCCGCAAACCGATCAAGGGAATTATTGTAGGCAATAGATCCAAAGAACTCAACTATCTTAAGCGGGATGAATTTCTTTACCTGGCAGAGAATAAAGCGGCAGAAGGCATCCTGGAAGGCCTACACCATTATGGCTATACCTCAGATAACAATCAATAACATAACAAATAAATATCCAAAGAAACTTTTATGTACACAGGGAGTGGATTCAGAGATTGGGAAATTGGCGATATTGAGGTATTTAAAATGGGTGATACTTATCACCTGTTTCACCTGATCATCCCCAATCACGATTATATAGCGCACGCGGTTTCCAGGGACGGATACAACTGGAGGCGGGTGAAAAACGCGTTGTTCGTCGGTCATCCCGGCGAATGGGACGACGATATGCTCTGGACAATGGATGTTTCTGAGGGTGATGGAGAATACGAAATGTTCTATACCGGTCTCAACCTTTCGGACAAGGGAGCCGTCCAGAAGATCGGCCGGGCGCGATCCCAAAATCTGTATGATTGGGATAAAGACAACAATTACAACTTGCCCCTTACGACCGAAGGCCCACATTACGAAAGTGTGGAAAATAATCCCAGGACGTGGATGAGCTTTCGGGATCCGTACAAATTCACCTATGAGGGCAGTCATTATTTGTTGTTTTGCGGTCGGAGCAGTCACGGCCCGATCAGTCGTCGCGGATGTGTGGGTCTGGCACGCCTTGAAGGAGAAAAATGGGTTTTGAAAAAACCCTTGTTGTTTCCGATCGCTTACGATGATGTGGAATGTCCGTGCATCGTTAAAATGAATGACCGGTTTTATCTGATCGGTTCTATTCGCGAGGATATTAAAGTGAGGTACTGGTATTCGGATTCCTTCGAAGGGCCTTATCAGAGTTTTCATTCCGATGTTCTGATGCCCCAGGGCAATTACGCCGCACGGGTGCTAAGGGATCAGGACCATGTGCTGTTGTACAACTTTTACTATCTCAACCGGGAGATCAATTTCAAAAGAGTCCTGCCGCCGCCCAAGGAAATAGACGTGGACCAGAAGGGGCGCCTTTTTCTCAAAAGTTTCTACGGATGGGATGAAAGCATCCGGATTTCCGTTCCCCAGAGCGATTTCGCAAATGTGATCCCTACCTTCAAAAACGCCACCGCATCGATGGAACTGACCCCGGACAAGTGGACTTTCAATTCCATATCAGGCTACGAGGTGTATGCTTTTCAAAAGCCAGCAGACAATATAATCTGGGAAGGCACCCTCAATCTGGAAGGCATGGGCAAAAGCGGTTTTGTACTTAATATTGACGAAGACGGGAACGGATATTTTATCTCCATGGATTTTGTCAACGGATACGTGCAGATCCGCCGCTGGGGATTCAATCCGGATGACTACCTCAATAATTTTAAATTTGAAAATCTCCAGACCGGATTGTTCAAGCCACCGGAAGACCGCAAAGTACATTTTCGGCTGATCAGCTATGGGTATTACATCGAACTGAGTATTGGCGGTCGGGTCATTTTGACATTGGTGGATTACCAGTTTGAAGGGGATTTGATCGGGTTGTATTCGGCCTCGAGCGTGGTCTCCCTCTCAGACAGTATTATCCATATCATCGATGACCCTGAAACAGAATACGCCGTAAAAGATTCCGAATAAAAATGAAGACACCCCCAGTCATAAAAACCGACTCAAATAGAATGGCTAACGTTGATCTGTCGGATCGGATCATCGGCCAGTTTGATGAGGGCCATCCCGGGCCACTCATCCTGATGATCGGCGGGATTCATGGCAACGAACAGGCCGGTGTGAAAGCCCTGGAATACCTGATCAAAATGCTGGAAGTGGAGCACATCACCAACGAAACTTTTCGTTTTGACGGACGGCTGATCGCGCTGAGGGGGAATCTACAAGCCCTCCGCGAGAACCAACGGTACCTCAACCGCGATCTCAACCGGATGTTTCGCGCTGATTTGCTGGAGACTTTTTTGACCAAAGAGGTGCGCACCGGTGAAGAGAAGGAGCTTGTGGAGCTCATCGATTTCGCCAAAAACAGCATCACGGATTATCAACCCGAAAAAATCTACTTACTGGACCTGCACACCACTACAGCCACGGGCGGTATTTTTACCATTGTAAACGATTCACCAGAGGCATTGAAGATCGGACTGGAGCTGAAAGCGCCGGTGATCGAGGGTTTTCTGGAAGGGATCAAAGGGACAATCCTGCACTATTTCAACGCGGATAATCTACATCGAAACTGTACAGCACTTTGTTTTGAGGCGGGGCAGCACGACGATCCGTTGTCGGTGAACCGGTGCATTGCGGCCGCGGTCAATTTCCTCAGCACGGTCGGGGCGGTGGATAAATTGCACATCGAGAAACGGCACCACCGCATCTTGCATGACTTCGCCGCCGGTCATCCCGTCCATTCCCGGCTGGTCTATACCCATAAGATCATCGAAGGCGATGGCTTTTGTATGCAGCCGGGATACCGGAATTTTGACGATATAGCCGAAGGTGAATTACTCGCTCACGATGTCAACGGCCCGATTCACGCTCCATCTGCCGGAAAAATACTCATGCCCCATTACCAGGAACAGGGGGAAGATGGGTTTTTTATCGTACTGCCTTTATCAGAAGAAGTAATTCCTTAGGATACCCATCCCCCCTGGTGAAATTTCCGGGTTGTGAGTATTAAACAATCTGAAGTACTTGATATTTTACATTTCATGATTTTTGGTCAAAAATACCGTCAAGGTGACGTCATATCCGTATATAACTACAACAATATTACCCTTTCAGGGTTTTCTGAAAAGTTTCTTTGGATGCTACTGATTTTAATTATTTATACGTGTTGAAACAATCGAACTATTAAAATTTTATAAAGAATTTCCAATTCTGGCGTAAAGGATCAGGAATTACCCGGGATTCGAAGATTTGACAAACTTCTACCTTAACCTCTACCTCATGCCCTTCAGGCGTTTGTGTCCTTCGGCCGTTTGAAGTTTGTAGTTTCCTTCTCATTGTCAACTATCCACTATCAACTGTCAACTATCCTCAATCCCCAATCCTCACTCCCCGATCACCTCCGAAATTTTCCCCGTCACCTTGTGCTTGATAATATACTTTTTAGCCCCGTAGTGTGTGGTTTCCTCCTTGACCAAAAAATGATGTTCGTCGTACTCCCGCTGGGCAGAAATCTGCTCTACCCCTTCGCGCCCCCGCCATACTTTGAGCTCTACCGGTTCCCATTTTTTGGATTCTACCGAACGGTAAGCTGCATCCATCACGGCGTTGACCACGTACCCATCGTAAAAGGTCTCCGCAGGTTCGCTACCAGCCTCTATGGCATTGAACATATCGGAGAACATAAAATTGTACCCCAGGTCATGGAGTTCATCCCCCACGGGGAAGATCCATCCTTTATTGGTTTCCGCTTTCTCAGCCACATAATCGTACCCTTCACCGGAGGTAAACATGTCAAATCCCGTCCGCAGGAAATTGTTGATCCAGATCGTTCCTTCCGACCCCATTACCTCGTCCCTCAGATCCAGACCGCCCCGGAAGGTCCAGCTTACTTCAAATTGACCAATAGCCCCATTTTCGTACCTGACCAGACCGATGGCGTGATCCTCCGCATCGATCGGCTTGACCTGGGTATCCGCCCAGCACATGACTTCTACCGGCCGGATGTCTTTCCCTATATAACCCCGGCCAATCTCAATGCAATGGCAACCGAGGTCCAGAATACACCCCCCACCAGCGAGATCCTTGTCCCAAAACCACTCCGAATGCGGTCCCGGGTGGGCTTCCCTACTTCTGGCCCAGAGGATATTTCCCAACGCACCTTTTTTCACACTCTCCACCGCCTTCAGGTACTTGGGCGTATAAACCAAATCCTCCAGATAACCTGCAAAAATGCCAGCTTCCTCCACCGCCTCCAGCATACGCAAGGCTTCTTCCGCGGTACGACCCAGTGGCTTGGTACACAGCACTGCCTTCCCCGCTTCCACGCAGGCCATCACCGCCTCTTCGTGCCGGTGATTGGGCAGGGAAATGATGACTGTATCCACCTCCTTGTGATTGATAGATTCCTTCAAATCCGAAGTGTGGTGAGAAACGTTGTAATCCTCTGCAAATTTCCGGGCGTTCTCTTCTGTCCGGGAATAAACGCTCACGATCTGATCCTTACTCCGCAACCCTACCAGCGAATCCGCATAAAACCGACCGATGAAACCCGAACCAAGCATGGCAATTTTTCGCATAATTCTATTTTTTGATGATTTGTTTTTCGACTTTATTGTCCTGGAAAAAGATAAAGAAAAATATCATGACGACCAAGGCAAACAGGGCCGGAATCCGCCAGAATGCCTGCCACCTTTCAAGCGTCAACTGAGCGGCATCGCCCAGGAAAATATTGAAAATAGAGCCGGCAACCTGTGTTCCGACCAACATCCCGATCCCGTATGTAGCCAGGACGATCAGGCCTTGTGCCTGCCCTTTGATCTTTTTATCCGCCTTCTTATCGACATAAATCTGGCCGGTTACAAAAAAGAAATCATAGCAAATGCCGTGCAGCCCAATCCCCAGCAATATCATCCAGGTCACCGAATCAACGGCCCCCAGAGAAAACAAAAAATACCGGACCGCCCAGGCCAGCATACCCAGGGCCAGCATTTTTTTCACGCCCAGCCGCACAAAGAAAAACGGCATGAGGAGCATAAAGAAAAATTCCGACATCTGACCGATGGTCTGTGTCGCAGCGATATTCTGAAAACCCGAATTGCTGAGAAATACCTGGGTGAAATTGTAATAGGCGGCCAGCGGAATGGAGATCAGAATGGAGCTGACCAGGAAAATGGCAAACGCCGGACTCCACAGCTTTTTCAATGCGTCCACGCCCACGATCTGCTTCCATGTGTTCTTATCACCGCGGGCCTGTGGAGGTGTTTTGGGCAGTGTAAAACAGTATAATCCCAGTAAAATGCTGGATCCGGCCGCCAGATAGACCGGCACGGCGGTTTGCTCTGCGGGTACCTGGGACGATACAAAATACCCAAGCACAAAACTGATCGTCAATCCGGCCACGATCCAGCCCACAGTACCAAAAGTCCGGATGACCGGAAACTCCTTTTCCTGGTCGTTGATGTTGTGAAAACTTAGGGAATTGGCCAGACTCATGGTCGGCATATAGCAGATGTTGTACAAAATCAGAGCTCCGATGAATAGCAACGGACTCTGATATAGTGAGGGTGTAATAAACAGGATCACGCCACCCAGCAAATGAAGGAATCCCAGGATACGCTCTGAATTGAAGTAACGATCCGCCACCATGCCTACGACAAACGGCGCGATGATGGCCGCAATCGCATTCCCGGTAAAAGGCCAGTGCGTCAGATTTTCCATACCATGGTGAGACATGTATACCGCAATGGTCGTGTACCAGGAGCCCCAGACGAAGAATTCCAGAAACATCAGGACTGACAACCGGACTTTTATGAGTTTTCCCATAGATCGCACAATTTATTTGGATGGCGGTACCAAGATATCAGTAATCCCGGAGGTAGGTAAATTATTGTGCATTTTTTTACATGCTATTAGCAAGCCAGTAGAAACTAATTCAAAGAATTCCGTTCAAAAAATACGATGCAGGACAGCCAAAGCACCCGGTTGATAACGCACGTATCGAAAATATCGACGCTCATCCGCACCCATTTCCAGATTAAATGTCCGGACACCCGACATCGTAGATCCCCCCAGGTCATAGACGTCATACCGCTCCCGGGCCCACTGGATTATATTCCACAGCAGCCACTCCCGGGAATTGTCGTCCCTGTGGTCTTTGTTCCTGAGCGCCAACCAACCATAGATCGTTTGCCGGTATCCAACCAGCCACTGTATGGCATGTAAATTACCATCCGGATCCAGTACGCCGAATATAAAATGATCAAACGTACGGTCCAATGTATCCGACCAGTCCTGTAGCTTATCCACCGTCATATTTTTCCAGCCCTGACTGACCAGAAAGGGGAGAATGATATCTGAGGCCTCCGACACTTTCTCCAACTGAACAAATTCCAGTGTCGGATTCTTCCGCATCCTTTTCCGCTTGGACCGGGATAGAACATCGAAGCCCGTCGGGTATTCTGCCAGGTCAAAATACTGAAAATACCGGTCTTTCCGCTGCCAGCCGGAAGATGCCATACGATTTCCATCCAGGACTCCATCCCGGTCTTCCAGTACGTATATCGACATCCAATGTGGTAAGGGCGGATTAAAAATACCGGATGGTCGTCCATCTGGAAACACCGGTCCGTTCCCGGCGCAAAATGGAATTCGGTCATACTTTTTAATTCCATAACGGGTCG
>CBFGVZ010000090.1:0-14102 GCA_965652315.1 uncultured Saprospiraceae bacterium
TTGAAGTGATCCATGATTATGTGATGTGCAATGGTCAGGACGTAAGAATCCAGGTCCCGGACCTTATCAAATTTATCCTTATTTTCTAAAATCCTGACCATGACATCCTGCGTGAGATCTTCGGCCTCTGTCGGGACCTTAACGTACTTGTACAGGAATCCATAAATCCGACTTCTATATGTTGTAATGATCTCTTCCATGGAGAACCCTCCTTTGTTAACAATCGAGCAACTGTGTACCTATGATGTAAAGATTCATTAAAATTAGGAAAATAAAAACATTTTTCAAAAAAAACGGATCTGGACTAGTCGAAAATCCAATCTTTCATGTCTTACTGCCTAATGGATTTTACAAAGAAACTTTGTTTACGTACCAAATTGTTTGAAAATTCGGAAGATACTCCTAATTAAATGTGTTGAACTGATTGACAAATTGAAAATTTATGAAAAAAGAAACATCCCGAATCCAGTATTTGCTGAAAAAATACCTCAATGATAATTGTACCAGAGCAGAATATGAAGAATTAATTAAATTGTCACAGGAGCCTGAGAATGAGAAGTATATTATGGAAAATAACCGAATTACATGGCGGGATACCGACCAGGTCAAACACCGTGTTTCTGAAACGGGACGTCAGGTCCATACCACCTGGCCGATCGTGTTGAAAATAGCCGCTTCGCTCCTAATCCTTGTAATGGTTGGATTCGCACTGAATCAATGGCTGAACCACAGCGAACCCATCGTCTATACCACAGGAAACGGCGAAGTAAAAGAGATTGTACTCCCGGATAGTACACGGGTCACACTCAACGCCAATTCGAACCTCGTTTGGTATCCTACCCGGTTCCAAAAGGAAGATAGACTGGTCCATCTGACAGGGGAGGCCTATTTCAAAGTCACCAAAAAAGCACGCACCGAAGGGAAAGCGTCTGAATTTAGGGGATTTCAGGTCAAAACTTCCCGAATGACTATACATGTAACCGGTACGGAATTCAATGTAATGGCCCGACAGAAAAACACAGAAGTATTTCTACAGGAAGGTTCGGTGGAATATGAACTCGTGGACAACCAATCTCTTTTGGAGCCTATGTCACCCGGTGAAAAAATAACGATTGACAATCAAACCGGCAATCTGACAAAAACACAATCCGAAAACCTTTCCACCTCCGCTTCCTGGATTACAGGCATTCTCAATTATAACAATAAGTCCCTGGGGGAAGTATTGCGGAATCTCTCAGAATTGTTTGGGGTAGAAATCACTTGTGAAGATCAGGACCTCAATTCCAAGAAAATCAATCTGGGAGTACCCTATAAGGATTGGGAAAACACAAAGCGGGCATTGGAAATGGCGATCAATGTCCAATTTAAGAAAGAAAATGATCAGTATTCAGTAGTTCAAAAATGAAGAAAAAGCCTTTTACAACAGAAAAAAATTCATGCTCATGATTAGAATATTTACCCTTTTAACAACCATACTGCTTGCCTGGCCTTCAATGGGGTTTACCCTGGAACATCCGGATGACAGGATTAACCTTACGGAGGCCCTCGAAAGGATCAGCCAGACCTACAACGTTTATTTTACCTACGACAGGGATTTAACCGGTCAGTATGAGGTAAATTATACCGAAGATGGATATCACTCAGCCGAACAGGCCATCGAATTCGTGTTGGAAGGCACCAATTTATCCTATCAGATATTTGATGATCAGTTTGTCATCGTGTATTTGAATGATGATGCCGGCATCAATTCTGTTAAGCAAATGATCACGCATTTGCAGGACTTCGTGGAAGAAAAGGAAAAGGTTGCTGAGGAAAGAGCCCTGCGTAAATCAGCACCGATAGCAAAATTGCACTCCAGAAACCTGTCTGTAAGAGCCATAGACCCTTTTGCACTCAATATCCAGGGAATCGTAAAAGATACTGATGGGGAACCCCTCATCGGTGTGAATATCCTGGTAAAAGGTACCAATAAAGGGACGACTACTGACCTGGACGGCCGTTTTTCCCTTTCCGATGTGGATGAGCAAGCCGTACTTATTTTTTCCTATATAGGTTACCAGTCTCAGGAAGTAGAAGTAAGCGGTCGCAGTAACCTGGAAATAACCTTGCTGACCGATGCACAATTGCTGGAACAGGTCGTAGTCGTAGGATATGGGATCCAGAAGAAAGAAAGTGCCATTGGTTCAATAGTACAGGCTACCGAAGAGGAGTTGAAAAGAACCGGCAACGTTACCGATTTGAAGGAAGCCCTGACCGGTCAGCTTCCGGGCGTTGTATCACTTACTTCTTCGGGCGAACCGGGTGGCGTGACTACCGGAGAAAGCGCCACCAATATATTTATCAGAGGGCAAAACACCTGGAATGGTGGCCAACCGCTTATCCTCGTGGATGGTGTGGAAAGGAATATGAGTAACGTGGATGTGAATGAGGTCGCCAGCATATCGGTGCTGAAAGATGCCTCAGCTACAGCAGTATTTGGAGTAAAAGGAGCGAATGGCGTCATTCTGATCACTACAAAAAGAGGTCAGGTCGGTAAAACACAATTGAGTTTTAACTATACTACGACTGGGAAATCCCTATCGAAACAGCCCTCCAAACTCGATTCTTATGCAGCTATGATGGCCAAAAATGAGATCATCGAACGGGAAGGTGTACTCAATGAACCTTCCTGGAACTCCTACATCCCCTTTCCAATAGTCCAACGATATCAAACGCCTCAGTCCCCTGAATACGCCCTCATCTATCCCAATGTGGACTGGGAAGATGAAATGTTCAAAGACCTGGGATTTTCACACCGGGCGACCCTGAGCGCCAGAGGCGGAAGCGAAGTTGTCCAATATTTCGGTTCACTGGCCTATCTGCATGAAGGAGATATGTTCACGGATTACGACAACGGAAAAGGCTATGATCCCAATTACAACTTCGACCGTTTCAATTTCAGAAGTAATATTGACATCCAGGCTTCGCGAACTACCAAAATCAAACTAAATCTATCGGGATATTACAGCCTGAAGAACACTAACTACAACAATGAAGGCAGTTCCAGCAGAGCAGATAGCTGGATGTGGCGGGCCACCTACGGTATGGCACCCAATCTGTTTCTTCCGATGTATCCGGATGGCCGGTGGGGATCCTACCAGGAAGGAGGGAACAATACGGTCAATCCACTCGCTGTGGTGTATAATATTGGTCTGAGACAAACCCGGACAACTCAATTGAATTCAGATTTTACGGTGGAACAGGAATTGGATTTCATCACACAGGGACTATCTGCCAAAGCTTCATTGTTCTTCGATAATAGCATACGTTCAGAGGGCGGTATCTACGATATACAAAATAGCGTAAGGCCGGCTGAAGCCAGGACCAATGTGCCCTATAAACAGATCTATCCCTTATTGTATGAAGGCCCGGATCAGGATCCCAGTGAATACACGGTACTGTTACCCCAAAGCGATGAGGAGTATGATTGGATCCTTCGCCCGTGGTCCATCCGGCAGGAAGCCATCTCCCAGGCCAACTGGTCCTCCTATATACCGATCAACCGTCGGCTGATGTATCAATTTCAAATGAACTATGGCCGGCAATTCAACAAACACTATGTAACGGCTACCGGTGTATTCAAGCGAGAAGAATACGCTCGGGGAAGTGAATTCAAGCACTACAGAGAAGATTGGGTGTTCAGGGCGACCTATGATTTTGACACGAGATACTTACTCGAAGCAAATGGTGCCTATAACGGTTCCGAAAAATTTGGTCCGGGTTACCGCTTTGACTTTTTCCCTTCGGTTGGACTGGGTTGGATCCCTTCCAATGAATCTTTTTTCAATGTTCCGTGGATTGACCGTCTGAAATTACGTTACAGCATCGGCAAAGTAGGTGACGATAACGTGAGTGGCCAACGCTGGTTATACTCCTCACAGCTGGGATATGGTGGAAGCGCACGCCTGAACGAAAGTGTAACAGGTTCCAGCCCCTACACTTTCTACCGGGAATCGGTGGTGGGTAATCCCAATATCCACTGGGAGGTGGCCGTGAAAAGCAATTATGGGCTGGAAGCTGAATTTCTGCGCCAATTAATCACGGTTGGATTTGATTATTACACCGAGAACCGGACGGATATACTGATGTCCGGCGGTAGTCGGAACGTCCCGCCATTTTTTGGAGCCACTCCACCCAGTGCCAATTTGGGAGAAGTAGAGTCCAGGGGATTTGAACTTGAATTGGGGTTGAACAAATCCCTGAATCAAAACCTGGATCTCTGGGTCAGTACAGCTTTTACGCACAACCAAAACACGATAATTTCCAGAGATGATGCACCACTCCAGTTTGATTACCTCAAACAGGCCGGCTACCCGATCGGTCAACAGAAAAGAATCATCAGGACAGAATTTTACGACAACTGGGATGAGGTGTATGCCAGCGTACCTACCGAAAATAACGATCACCAAAAACTGCCTGGGTACTACGATTTGATTGATTTCAATGCAGATGGAATCATCAAGGGAAGTGAGGATACACCTCCGATAGGCTATTCCGGAGTACCACAAAATTCCGTCAATCTTTCCCTCGGAGGGAATTTCAAGGGATGGAGCATGATGGTTCAGTTGTATGGTACTAATAATGCCAACCGATATATCGGGTTCAACAACTACGCCAATGATATTGATATTGTCTTCGGCCATGTAGCTGATTACTGGTCGGCGGATAATCCATACGCATCTTCATTCCTGCCTCGCTGGAAAACGCAGGCTGAAAATATCGGTGATTACTATTTGTATGATGCATCGTATATCCGACTGAGGACTGTGGAGCTGGCCTATCAATTTGATGATTCCAACTGGATGAACAGGATTGGCTTGTCCAATACGAGAATATTTCTCAATGGAACCAATCTACTTTATTGGTCAGACCTGCCGGATGACCGGCAATCTACGTATTCCGGCGGAAGCGCCACCCAGGGTGCTTACCCTACCGTGAAAAGAATCAATCTGGGAATCGAAATTAATCTATAAAACTTATGAGACCATTATACTTTACCTGTACTATCCTGTTTTTACTGCTCTCAACCTCCTGTGAGGATTACCTGGACAAATCACCCGAAGCTGACATTTCAGAAAAGGACGTCTATGGTAATTTCACCAGCTTTCAAGGGTTCATTGAAGAACTCTACGTCTGCATAATGGATCCCAATAAAGGAGGGGCATGGAATACCTATTTGTTTGCGGATGAGACATTGAATAATAAGCCGTATAATTTCGATAATGGTAATTACTGGGGAGCTGAAGGTTACTTCTACGGTAAATCCGCTCCTTCAGGAAATGACCCCCGGGCCAAACGGATCTGGGAACATGCCTGGTATGCCATTCGGAAGGCCAATCTGGCTCTGTCAAAACTGGAAGAAGAGGGTTTATTTGAAGGCACGCAGGAAGAAAAAGATCACCTCAAGGGACAGGCACTTTTCTTCCGGGGCTGGTTTTATTTTGAAATCTGTCGGTATTGGGGAGGCATGCCTTACATCACAAGAGTATTGGACCCTACAGAAAGTCTGGTTTCAGAAGAATTCAACCGGCTTAATTTTCAGGAAACGGCCAAATTAATGGCCAAAGATTTCAGGGAAGCCGCTGATTTACTACCCTTGCATTGGGATCAGTCGGGGCCCGGACAGCGAACCATTGGCCACAATCGGGATCGGATCAATAAATTCCATGCATTGGGGTACCTGGGCAAAGCCCTGTTGTATGCAGGCAGTCCTATGATGAATGAAGAAGCCACAGGAAACAATCAGTTTAATGGAGAATTGTGCGCACAGGCTGCAAATGCTTTCGGAGAACTAATCGGCCTGGCCGAGCAAACCGGCATTTACAAATTGCAACCCTGGGAAACCTGGACGGATTGTTTCTGGCGGTGGAATCGGCAGCGACCAGGGGGCACAGAATGTATCATGATGCCTATAGTTTACAATCAAAGCAGGGTTCGCTGGTCTACGGTGGGCGCTACGGTGCCTTCTTCTTTTGCGCTCAACAGTGGTTCCAATGCCGATGTGCCCACACATAATTTTGTCAAGAATTACGGAATGGCCAATGGATTACCCATTGACGATCCAGAATCCGGTTTTGACCCCGCGGACCCATGGACGAACAGAGAGCCCCGGTTTTATAAGGATATCGTAGTAGATGGAGACCGGATCCATCAGAGTAAGGAAGGGGATATGTACGCCCAATTATACAATGGGGGTCGGCATCGCTCCCAAATTAATCCACCAAGTGTAACCGGATATTACGCCAAGAGATATTCTCCGATCGGACCTGATTTCACTACTTCAAAAGCCAACGGATTGCAGGCATATGTTCCATATCTGAGATTGGCTGACATTTACCTGATGTATGCAGAGGCAGTCTCCAACAGCACCAATGGATCGCCTCAAAGTACCGCCTCCAATTATGATATGACAGCCATAGAAGCGATGAATGTAGTCAGGAACCGGGCCCAACTCCCGGACCTTGATGAAAAATTCACCACCGACAACGAAAAGTTCTTCGAAGAAATCGTTCGCGAAAGAGCCGTAGAGCTCGCATTTGAAGGAGCGCGGTTTTGCGATTTGAGACGCTGGAACAGAAATGACGATCCGCGATACCTGGACAAAACAGCCATTGATTTTGACCGTGGAACGGATGGTAAGCCGATCAACCTACAAGAACGACTCATCGTCAGGCGGGTGGCGGAGAAAAAGCACAACTGGCTGCCTATTCAGGTCGAGTTCACGAAATTGTATGAAGGATTTCCGCAAAATCCGGGATGGTAAACAATTCCTAAAACTACAAATCAAATTGAAATGACAAATATGCAGAAACCTTCACTATTGATCACACTGATCCTATTTTTCACCGGCATACTATATGCTCAAAACCAATCTTTCCAGATTGAATCCGTGATCAACGATGACCATGGAAATCATATAGCAGGAGCCAAAATTTATAGTGGTCGTTCCTACACAAAATCTGATGCATCTGGCCAATTTCGGATCGAGGTAGAACAGGGCAGTCGACTGGTGGTGGATGCGCCGGGGTATATTTCAAAGACGGTGATGGTCGATGAAATTACGGAAAATACGCCTATTATCCTGGAATCGGATCCATTAGTTTATGGCGATAGAGATTTGGTAAAAGTAGCATTTGACGAAAAAAAGAAAGGCGAGATTGTAGGTTTTGTCAGTGATGTAAATATCGGAGAAATTAATGCTCACGATAACATCATATGGGCCAATGATATACTGGCTGGACGGACCCTGGGATTACTCGGAAACAATAGCATCCGTGGAATAGGAATTGGAATCAATACCGCGGACATCACCGGAAGTGGCTTGTCATCGGGGAATGCCCTGTTCATTGTGGATGGTCTTCCCCGGGATATTCAATCCTTAAGATCTTCCGAAATCGAGAGTATATCCGTACTGAAGGATGTGAACAGCAGTATCCTATATGGTAGTGCTGCAGTGAATGGGGTCATACTGATCACCACAAAACGAGGAGAGGCCTATAAAAGCCAAACAAACTTCACAGCACGTTATGGTATTTCCCAGCCCCGAGCCTTACCGAAATATCTCAACTCCGCTGAGTATATGACTTATTTCAACGTCGCCCGGCAAAATGATGGGCTGTCAGAGCAATTCAGCGAAGAAACAATAGAAAATTACAGGAGTGGAAATCCATATCGATATTCGGATATAGATTATTACTCCGAGGAATACATCAAACCGTCCACCTCGTATATAGATGTCGTAGGCCAATTATCAGGAGGGAATAGTGATGCCAAATATTACGCCAACTTCGGATTGAATTCCAATGGCAGCCTGCTCAACTATGGAACGGGGAAAACGGCCAGGAACAATATTTTCAATGTAAGAGGAAACGTCGATCTCAAAGTAAACGACTGGATCAAAACTGCTGTAGACGGGACCGCGATATTCGGAAATGATAATGGACAGAGGGGGAATTTCTGGTCCGATGCGGCTTCTATCAGGCCCTATGAATACACGCCCCTCATTCCTATAGATCTTGTCATTCCGGACCATTCCCTGGTCACAGGCAGAAAAAACGATGTAGATGGGCAGTATTTAATTGGTGGGAACTCCAACCATATCCGAACACCGGAGGGGGATGGCTATGCCGGAGGGGAATTCCAGCAAATCTCGCGTAAATTTTCATTCAACAACAGGATTGATTTTGATTTGGACCGGATCACACAGGGACTGTCTTTCCATACCAATATAAGTTTTGACTTTTTCACCCGGTACAATCAGACCATAGCCAATGAATATTCTGTTTACGAACCGATATGGAGCGATTCCATACCCAACCTCATCACAGACCTCAGACAGCATGGTAAAGATGCCCGACCCGGTGTACAGTCTGTAGGTAGTTCGTATTTCCAGCGACGTGTGGGCTTTTATGGTATGGCCAAATATAATCGAACCTTCTCTGAGGACCATAGGTTTACAGGGACTTTGCTAGGATTCGGAAGTACTTTCAAGCAGCAAGGGGATTTTCAGGGTGTGAAGCAGGCCCACCTCGGATTTCAAGCCGGATATGCATTCAAGAGAACGTATTTATTTGATTTTAGCGGCGCTTATGTGAATTCTGTAAAATTACCCGAAGGTAATCGCGGTGGTTTTGCTCCATCTTTCGGAGTGGCCTGGATCCTGAGTAATGAAGAATTTTTGTCTTCTGCCGCTCGGATTGATTTTCTGAAACTGAGGTTATCCACAGGGGTGCTAAAATCTGATATTCCAATCGGGGGTTTCTTTTACTACGACAATCGATATGGCGGATCAGGAAGTTACAACTGGTTTGAGGGGTCCAGGAGCCGGGGCGGGGTCAGGTCCAACTGGAGCAGTAATTTCAATCTCGGATATGCCAAACGAAATGAAATTAACTTCGGTGTAGAAGGCCTCTTTTTTGACCAGGCCATCAGTCTGAGAGCCAATATTTTTCATGAAATATACAATGGTCTGGTCACAAGACCCAATACTACCTATCCCGGATTCTACACTGATTTCATACCATACGAAAACTTTGATACGGATAAATACCAGGGAGCAGAACTGGGTATAGGCCTGAACAAATCCTTTGGAGAATGGAACATATATGTGGGCGCCGACCTATTGTACGTCACCTCCGAACGAACAAAAGTGGATGAGGTATATAATAACGATTATCAATACAGACAGGGGTATCCCAGGGATGCCACTTTTGGGCTGGTAGCCATCGGCTTATTCCAGGATGAATCGGATATCGAAAACAGCCCGATCCAATCCTTTGGAACAGTGCGACCAGGCGACATAAAATATAAAGATCAGAATGGTGATGGGATCATTGACAACAATGATGAAGTCTATCTTCGAAGATGGCAGGCCCCTTTATCTGCCGGCGTGAGACTGAAAGTTTCCTTTAAGGATCTGACATTATTTGTACTTGGAGAAGGCCGTTCCGGAGCTGACAACTTTTTTGAAGGTAACTATTACTGGGTAGATGGGAATGATAAATATTCCGAGGTGGTACTGGGAAGCTGGACGCCAGAAACCAAAGGCTCAGCCACGTATCCTCGACTCAGTTCTCAGTCCAATAGTAATAATTTCCGCCGGTCCAGCTACTGGCTGTATTCAAATGACTTTTTTCAATTCCGGAAGATTCAGTTAACATACCAATTTCCGGATCCGGTCCTGCAGTCGCTGGGCATGAAGGGAATATCCATTTTTCTCGCTGCAGACAACGTCGCCCAAATTGCCAAAAACCGGGAGGCCCGCGATCTCAACATCGGAGGTCAACCCCGCTATCGAACATTCACCCTTGGAATTCAAACTAACTTTTAGGATAAAGAGCATAAATTATGAAACAAGATATATCAATTCTATTTTTCGTCTTTTCCAGCCTGGTCATCAGCATCAGTGGATGTTCAGTGCTGGAGCCTGAAAATGACAATCACAGTACCATTGACCGGATTTATGAAGATCCCGCATATGCAGAAGGCTTGCTGATCCGTGCATATACCCTCATTCCTACCAATGACTATCGATTTGATGAGGTGGCTACAGATGATGCGGTTTCCAACGATAAATTCAATTCATATATGAGAATGGCTACCGGAGAATGGTCTGCCCTGTATAACCCTCAGAATCTGTGGAACAATTGTAACCAGGCGATTTTATATATCAATCATTTTCTGGATGTAGTGGAAGATGTACCCTGGAAATGGACGGACGAAGCGTTGAATGACGTGTATATCAGAAGGCTCAAAGGGGAATCATACGCTTTACGAGGTCTGTTCAAATATTTTTTAGCGAGAAATCACGGAGGTATCGGAGCAGATGGAAATTTACTAGGAGCCCCTATTTACAATGAATTTCTGGAGTCCGAAGAAGATTTCTACACCCCTAGAGCAGCTTTTGAGGATTTTGTCCAGAGTGCCATGGACGATCTGGACAAGTCATTGACATTTTTGCCAATGGATTATGGTGATATTGGCAGTTTGGGGGAACTTCCACCAGGATTCAGTGAAATTACCGACGTGAGTTATTATAATGACGTTTTTGGAGAATTCAGCCAGCAACGGATGAGTGGTCGTCATGCCATCGCCATCCAGTCCCGACTGGCGTTACTCGCCGCCAGCCCGGCCTTCAATCCTGATGGAAATACAGAACGGTGGGCACTTGCTGCGGATCTGGCTGCTTCTTTATTGGATGACATCGGGGGACTGAGCGGCCTGGATGAGAAAGGCCATCTCTTTTACTTAAAGGCGCAGGTCGATGAAGCGGACATCACGGGCGGTAATAAATTAGATTTACAGGAAATCCTGTGGAGACGACCCATTTACAATAACAGAACGCGGGAAGTGAGGAATTTTCCACCCTCCCTTTATGGTGATGGACGGATCAATCCCACCCAGAATCTTGTCGATGCATTTCCAATGGCCAATGGTTACCCTATAACCTCTGACAAATCTGATTTCGATCCGGAAAACCCGTACGCCAACCGGGATCCCAGACTGGATCTTTACATCGTGTACAATGGGAGTGAAATGAAAGGAGAAACCATCCTGACAGAAGTAAATGGGGGAATCAACGGCGTGGATGCAGTACAGAATTCGACCCGGACAGGGTACTATTTGAGAAAACTGCTGCGTGAGGATGTCAATGCTAATCCAGCTTCCGCTTCCAACCAAAAACATTTCAATACCCATATTCGCTACACAGAAATATTTTTGAATTATGCGGAAGCCGCGAACGAAGCCTGGGGCCCGGACAACAAGGGCGCCCATGGTTATAGCGCCAAAGAAATTATCGCTGCCATTCGACAACGCGCAGGGATTGCCCAGCCGGATACCTATCTGGAAGGAATTAGCAGTCGGGAGGAAATGCGCGAATTAATCCACAATGAAAGACGACTGGAACTGTGTTTTGAAGGTTTCAGATTTTGGGACTTGCGCCGATGGAAATACGACCTCACCGAACCGGCACGCGGGGTTCAGATTGAGAATGGTACTTACAACTATTTTACCGTAGAAGCTCGCAATTACAATAATTCCTATATGCACTACGGACCAATCCCTGATAAAGAGATCACCAAGTTTGACCTGGTTCAAAATGAAGGTTGGAATTAATTAATCGACAAATCAAAAAACATGAAATACTTATATATCATCTTAACCGTTTCTGTTTTCTTTTCGTGTGAAAATTTTGAAATCGACCATCCGGATTTTGATCACACTGCCGGATATTTCCCGTATCAGTTTCCCGTACGGACCATCATTCTGGGCGATTATATATATGACAATTCCAATGATAACGCACATAAATTCCTTATCTCCGTGGCCATGGGTGGTGTATATGAAAACACCATAGATCGCGAATTCACCATCCGGGTCGATGAAAGCCTGTGCAACAATGTGATGTTCAGTCAGACGGGCGATACCATCCGAATGCTACCACGAGAATACTTTACATTGAGCTCTGAAAACAAAATAGTTATTCCAAGAGATAAGTTTTTTGGGAGCGTTGAAGTTCAGTTAACGGATCAGTTTTTCCAGGATCCACATTCTATTGGATTAAAGTATGTGGTTCCTCTCCGTCTCGAAAGCTCTAACGATGTGGATTCTATCCTCAACGGTTCGACGACCAATCCAAATGCGGACCCTCGTATATCGGGTCAATGGACCATTGCGCCCAAAAACTTTACCATGTTTGCCGTGAAATACATCAACGAATATGACGGCAATTATTTTCATTATGGTTCCAATACGGTTTCTGATGCCGCGGGCAACGTTCTGGAGCAAAATGATTATAGCGAGCAATATGTAGTCAATAATTCAGTAGCACGGTTGATTACCACCGGAAGAAATTCCGTTGAGGTCTCTACCAGTATACGCTCCGACACCCTATCCGGTGTTTTGAATATGGTTCTAAACTTTGAAGGCGACCAATGCACCATAGTACAGGCAGACGGTTCTCCATATACGATAACAGGAACCGGTACTTTCAAGTCCGATGCGTATGAATGGGGGAATAAACCCAGGAATGGAATTGAAGTTAGTTACACTGTAGTGGATACCAGTCTTACATATCAGGCTATGGAAACTTTTGTGGCACGAGACAGAGCAGTAGTTCTGGAGGAATATACACCAGTGGTGCAGCAAGAATAAGTTCTAAACAAAATGAATTGGAATCACCGAATTATTATTCTCCTACTTCTGGTTTTAGCCGCTGTAACGTTGTCAGCCCAGAATTCAGAAAGAGAATCTGAGGTCAGACTGGCTTTGTGGAACAAGGACTGGATGGATTCAGTGAAACATCAGCTCACTTCCAGAGATTCGGATTATGGTTCAGCTATGGCCGAATTAATGGCTGACGCAGATAAGGCCATGAAAGAAGGAGAATATTCTGTGACTTCCAAATCAATTATTCCACCCGGCGGTACCAAACACGATTACATGAGTATGGGGCCGTACTGGTGGCCGGATCCAGAGAAACCCGATGGACTGCCGTATATCCGGCGGGATGGGGAGGTGAACCCGGAAAGAAATACCCTGGACAATGTCCAGATGAGGAAAATGATCAGTAGCGTTCGGTCGCTGACGCTGGCCTGGTATTTTTCAGATCATTCCGAATATGCAGAAAAAGCTGTTACACTGCTGGACACCTGGTTTTTGAATCCAAAAACACTGATGAATCCACATCTAAAATACGGTCAGTCTATCCCTGGACGAACTGACGGCAGATTCATCGGCATTATCGATACTCGTTCCTTTGCTGAGTTGGTTGATGCCATCGCATTGCTGGAATCTTCCGGTGCGATGTCTTCCACCCAAATCACCGGTTTGCGGCAATGGTTTGAAGACTATTTCCTTTGGTTGACAGAAAGCGAATTCGGAAAAAAAGAAGAGGACTATATCAACAACCACTCCGTGGCATATGACGTGCAAGCCTGCGCTATAGCGTATTTTCTCGGAAAGGATGCTTATATAATTCAAAAAGTGAAAGAGGTCCCTTCCAGACGAATCGACCACATGATCGATCGGGATGGACGCCAGCCTCACGAACTGATTCGCACCAAAGCATACAGTTATTCCGTTTCCAATCTGTCGAATTTTTTTGATGTAGGTACGATCGGTTCAAATGTTGGCGTGGATATTTTTCATTATGTCAATGACAAGGGTGGGTCAATCCGAAAGGCACTGGATTATTTGATCGAATACATTGGCCGGGAATCAGACTGGCCGCACGAACAGATCAATGGGTGGGAAAGTACAGAAAACAGATTGGGACTCCTCATACGGCGATCAGCATTGATTTATAATCATGAACAATATCAGGCGCTGTATAAGGCCGTCTTCAAAGATCGCCTGAAGGAAAATTGGAATATCCTGGTTTACAAAGCACGATAGGGCGGAGGTCAGGATCTCTGAAATTAAAATTTTTGGGATTTTCCACCCGGTGGGCCGAAAATTTTATGAATTTTCCGGGTTAGTTCCCAGTCACTTTTACAATTCAGAAATTGGAAAAAAAATTGGTTCCAGGGGAAAATATTGCCATTGATGCTTTAAAAATACAA
>CBFGVZ010000091.1:0-14076 GCA_965652315.1 uncultured Saprospiraceae bacterium
CTGGTCATCCATACGGCCGGTCTCCGGTCTTAAGCCTGCAACCACAGGGAGTCCGTATGGTTGGGCCGGCATGGCGAATATTGTGGCCATCCCGAATATCAGGATAAGTCGATTTTAGTGGAGGTATTCAATTCAGAACTCCATCCTGGTACATGATACCAATGCTGGAATCGAGTGAGACCTGAGGAGATTCATCCGGATGATCTGCCACCTCATCCTGGACGGAGAAAATGCTTATTTTAGCCGCAAGAGCTGTTCCAAATCCACATTCTGCATTCCGGTAATATACTGCGGACTGGATCGCCATTTCCCGATGGGATTTATCATACTTAATGTTCCTATCAAGAGTCAGTTCGATATAAAGCACCCCATTTTTAAAGGCTAGTACCCTACTCTGGTACTTAACTCCGCTCTCATGGTCCATGTTGGTAATTGGAGAAAATTGCTGATTTGGATCATCTCGTTTCATGCGTTATCAGAAACATAAATTGTGCCAATTTCAGCTCCGTATTATTTTTTCCTTTTCTTTTATATCCTGAAGGATGATCCGTCCGTGAATCCTTGAATTCTCGATAAATAATGTACTGGTTCGGCTACCAGCTACGACTACTCCAGCCAGGTATAGATTTTCGATGTTGGATTCAAAAGTTTCCGGATTTACACAAGGTTTGTCATTGTCCTCCGGATCGCGGGCTATACCAATCCGGTCCAGAAATTCGTAATCCGGCAAATAACCCGTCATCGCCAGCACATAATCATTGGGGATGACCTGAAGTCCCTCCGGTGTCTCGATTTCCACCTCATCTTCCCGGATACTGGATATCGTAGACTTAAAATATGCTTTAATAGAACCTTCCTTAATTCGATTTTCAATATTGGGCCGGATCCAGTATTTGACCCGGGGGTTGATCTCATCCCCACGAATCACCATGGTCACCTCACTTCCTTTATGAAACAATTCCAACGCTACATCACAGGCACTGTTGGCCGCACCCACTACAAGAACTTTTTGTCCGATATAAGGATGAACTTCCCGGTAATAATGATGCACTTTTGGAAGATCTTCACCTGGTACATTCATCATTTTGGGCTGACCAAAAAATCCGGTGGCGACAATGACATAGGTGCTTTCGTAATTCCCTTTGGAAGTCACGACTGTAAAATATCCGGATTTCCTGACGACGTTCGTCACTTCTTCATAATAATGTATGTTGAGCTTCCACGACTCCTGAACCCTGCGAAAATATTCCAATGCCTCACGGCGTGTCGGTTTATCCGAATGGGAAATAAAGGGAACATCCCCGATTTCCAGCAATGACGAGGTGGAAAAGAATGTCATGTTAGTCGGGAAATGATACAGGGAGTCCACCAGGGCCCCTTTTTCCAGAATGATATATGACAACCCCTGTCGTTCAGCCTCGATGGCACAAGTCAGACCAATGGGCCCCCCTCCCACAATGACCAGGTCATATGATTCGGTAGTTTGGTTCATACCTTCTTAGAATAATTTAAATACGAAAAAATTTCTCAATTCATAAACTTCTGCAAAGGTACAATGTTCATCCCTGAACAAACGAAAAGAAATGAAAGCAATTCCAATTTCAGTATGGCTGACCATCCTTTTCTGCAGTTTACAATCCTGCATCGAATTGAGCAATACCTACACTATGGTAGCTCCGGGAAAATGGAGGGCACTCCTGGATCTAAGGGACCAGGCCACGCTCCCGCCCCATCCCGAACATACCGATACGGATACCGAATTTGACCTCTCCAGGACGCCCGATGGTATTCTTCCTTTCAATTTCGAAGTAGCATATATTACCCCCGATTCCATGCAGTTTTATGTGATCAACGGGAAGGAGAAATTGCCAGTTTCTTCGTATGAATACGTGAAAAATGTACAGGGAGAAACGGGCCGGCTGACCCTGTTTTTCCCAATATACGACACCCGAATTGTGGCCAGGGTTGAAGCTGGGGTCATGGAAGGATTCTGGCATGTGGATTATAAAGAAAATTATGCCATTCCGTTTAAAGCTTATCTGGGCCAGGAATTTCGGTTCACCGATATACCGGAAGAACCGGCACAGGATATTTCCGGCCGGTGGGCGATGACCTTCAGCCAGGATACACCGGATGAATATCCTGCCATCGGTACTTTTGAACAGAACGGAACACAGTTGTACGCCAATATCAATACTGAAACAGGTGATTACCGTTATGCCAGTGGAAATGTATCCGGCCGTGACATTTTATTTTCGTCATTCAATGGCCTGCAGGCCTATTTGTATGAAGGAAAAATTATTAGTGCGGACAGTATCATTGGGGCTTTTTATTCTGGAAACCACTTTCGGACGACCTGGGTGGGAGCCCGCAATGCGGAAGCCAGTCTTCGTCCCCCTGATGTACTCAATTCAGCCACCACCGAGAACCCGGTTTCCTGGAAAGCACGCAGCGTAGATGGTGAACTGATAGACTTCTCCACCCCACCCTACGAAGGCAAGATCAAGATATTGGAAATCATGGGGAGCTGGTGTCCCAATTGTCACGACGAAGCACAGTTTTTATCCGAATGGCAAAAAGCCAATCCCGATTTGCCTGTCAAAATCGTATCGCTGTCCTTTGAACGATATCAGGACAGTGTCAAATCCCTCGAGGTCCTCAATGCATTTCGACAACGATGGGATATGAACTGGCCGGTGGTCTATGGTGGTTCCACGCGGGATGCCCGCGAATCAGAACTCATTTCTTTTATCGGTCAGCTAAAGGCCTATCCGACATTGGTAGTTTTTGATGCAGCGAACCGGGTCCAATACGTGCACACAGGATTTTACGGACCAGCCACCGAAGAATATTCGGGATTTAAAACGGAATTCGATCAGAAAATTCGGCAGATTATCAACCAGTCAAAGCGTTGATTTCCGGCTTTTTTTACCAAAAAGCAAGGCCGTCCAATTTCCAATCTTCATGGATTCCAGACCAAAAAACCCGTATTTGATATAAGTCCGGTGGATTTCGTCATGATCAGTGCTGAGAATCCCAGACACCAGAATCCGTCCATCCGGATTCAGTCGTTCATAGAATTCTCCTACGTATCGCATAATGATGCCACGGGTCACATTGGCCAGGATAAAATCATATCGTGCATCCGAGGGGAGCTGATCCATGCCACCTTCATAGGTTGAAACCCAATCTACCCCATTCAACCGGATATTTTCTTTCAGATTCTGGTAAGCATAGGCATCGATTTCCACTGCATCGATATGAGACGCACCCATTTTTGAGGCCAAAATGGCCAGAATACCCGACCCCGCTCCAAAATCCAAACCTGATTTATCATGAATTTTGTCCGGAATATGACTCATCAGTCGAATCATCATTTGCGTTGTATTGTGATGCCCCGTGCCAAAAGCCATCTGTGGACTGATCAGGATCTCATACGGCACTTTCCGGGTAGGTCCTCCATGAAATGGTGCATAGATACGACAGAACCGGTCGATGACGACTTCGGGATAGTTTTCTTCCCATTTCTGGTTCCAGTTTTCAAAGGGTATGATTTCTACCTTGATCTCGCTGACCAGGCGCCCGACCAGTTGTTTCACTTGATCCTCAGTAGAAACATTCCATTCCCGGTGTGGCATGTAACCATAGATTTCCGATTCTCCTTCCTCAAATCCGGAAAAAGGCAGCTCACTCAACAATCCATAGACCACATCAAAATCCTGAGGATTTCGTAAAACTATTTTTATGAAACTATCCATAAACCTCCCGTCGGGCAGCTTTCAAAGTATTCATCAATAGACTGGTCACCGTCATCTGGCCCACACCGCCAGGTACCGGGGTAATATAACTCGTGCGTGGAGCCACATCATCAAAATCCACATCACCTACCAGTTTATACCCTTTGGGATGATCGGGAAAATCTACCCGGTTTACTCCTACATCAATCACTACAGCTCCATCTTTTACCATATCACCTGTAATGAACCGGGGGATTCCAATGGCAGCGATGACAATATCAGCTCTTTTCACTTCTCCGACCAAGTCTTTTGTACGGCTATGCGTCAGTGTGACCGTTGCGTTCCCCCACTGAGCCTTCCGCGAAAGCAGGATGCTGATGGGACTGCCTACAATATTGCTTCGGCCAATCACCACTACATTTTGCCCTTCTGTTCGGATGTTATATCTTTCGAGCATTGTGAGTATGCCCAGTGGGGTAGCCGGAATATAACAGGGAAGACCAATCACCATTCGACCCAGATTAACCGGATGGAAGCCATCCACATCTTTGGCTGGATCAATGGCCAGGATAACCTTGTTCTCGTCGATGTGATCAGGCAGCGGCAATTGGACGATAAATCCATCAATGTCTTCATTGGCGTTCAGACTGTCGACGATATCCAGCAATTCTGCCTCCTCAATACCCGATTTTTTCCGGATCAATGTGGATTCAAACCCCACCCGTTCACAACTCTTAATTTTATTGCGAACATATGCCTGACTCGCCCCATCGTCCCCCACCAAAACGGCCGCAAGATGGGGTACTTTACCACCCTTAGCAATGAATTGGCGGGTTTCGCGCTTCAGTTCTGATTTGATTTCTGTGGCTAAAGATCTACCGTCTATAATTTTCATAAATGTGAATAGAATTTGGGTTAGGAAATTTATCCTTTCTACCTAAATACCTCCCCGGCTTTTCTCCGGTATTTCTGTAGAATATCTTTTATATTAGCGAAGGTAGCATAATTCCCATCCAAAAAGTCCGCAATAGTCATCCATTTTGCATCTGTAATATCTTCCTCTGACTGCAGGGCCAGATCATCAGGAGCAGTTGTTACCATTTTATACCAGTAAGTAATTTTAATGATGCGTTCCCCGGTTCGCAGATGACGATAAATATGGCGGGTTTTACCTACGCGCGATTTCAATTCCAGCTGCTGCAGTCCCGTTTCTTCCTCCACCTCCCTCAGTGCACATTCCCTTTTACTTTCATACTTTTCCTTTTTCCCTTTGGGTAGATCCCATTTTCCACGCCGGTAGATCAATAGAATTGCACCGGACGACCTGACCACAATACCTCCCATGGCTTTGATAACCCGGAACAATGATTTGAAATCAGATTTCATCCGATGGTAATCATTAGCGTAAAATGCAATTTTGAGTATCTCATCATCCGTCTTTTCAAGTCGGTCAATGGCGGCGGAAAGTATTTCTTTGTCACCGGTATATTGTACCACTTCATATCCACCAGCCACAAAGTCGTCCAACTCCTCTGACTTCAGCAGACAGAAAAGATGGTCATTAATAGAGATTTTGTACATTTGACATTTTTTACGGTCTTCAGGATTTTAATTTACAATTAATGGCGAATATAAGTAAAGAAATTGCGGAAATATTACTGGAATTGGAAGCAGTAAAACTCAGTCCGCGAGATCCGTTCACCTGGGCTTCAGGGATACGTTCCCCCATCTATTGCGACAACAGAATCACGCTGTCACATCCGGAAGAAAGAAATTTCATAGCACGATCACTGATGGATCTGGTCCCGGATTGGGAAAAAATCGATGTAGTGGCAGGTGTGGCTACGGCAGGTATCCCATATGCCAGTATACTGGCCCATATGACAGAAAAACCCTTGATATATGTTCGTTCGAGCCATAAAAAGCATGGTCGCCAGAACGTGATCGAAGGGTACTGTAAGCCGGGGCAGCGGGCGGTCGTAGTTGAGGATCTGATCTCCACCGGCGGCAGTTCGCTGGAAGCGGTATCCAGGCTTCGGGAAGCGGGTCTGGAGGTAGAAGATGTGATTGCCATATTCACTTATGAGCTGGAGGATGCCCATCGGAATTTCACCGAAATGAATGTTCATGCTCACTCGCTTAGTCAGTACAACGTACTGATTCGTCAGGCTATGGCTATGGACTACATCACTGCGGATGATCTTGAGATAGTGATAAAATGGAATAAGTCACCAAAAAATTGGCAAAATGAAAAAAACAATCTGGGATAAAAAATCAACCAAGTTTCTCTACACTTATCTGGAAAATGCTTCCCCGACAGGACGAGAAGAGACTGGCCAGAAGATCTGGCTGGATTATATCAGGCCCTATATAGATGAATACGAGGTGGATCATTACGGAACGGTGTTTGGCGTCGTCAATCCGGGTCAGAAAAAACGTGTCGTAATCGAAGCGCACGCCGATGAAATATCCTGGTTCGTGAATTATATCTCCAAGGATGGTTTCTTGTATGTGGTCCGTAACGGAGGATCGGATCATGAAGTGGCACCGGGCAAAAAGGTTATCGTCCACACCCCTTCCGGACCGATCAAAGGAGTTTTTGGCTGGCCGGCGATCCACACGCGCAAGGAAAAAACTGCGACCCGTCCGGAGGTGGACAAACTCTTTATTGATGTGGGTGCTGAGGACAAAAAAGAAGTAGAGAAAATGGGAATTCATGTGGGGTGTATCGTGACCTACCCGGAAAAACTGGATTTGCACAATGATAAATTCTTTGTCGGCCGAGCATTAGACAACCGGATGGGGGGCTTTTGTATCGCACAGGTAGCCCGGTTGCTTTATGAGAACAAGGTAAACCTACCATACTCCTTGTACATTGTCAATGCCGTTCAGGAAGAGGTCGGGCTGCGGGGCGCACAGATGATAGCGCACCGGATCAAGCCCACCGCTGCCATCATTACCGATGTGACCCATGACACTTCTACCCCTCATATGAACAACAAAAAACAGGGAGACATCCACTGCGGTAAAGGTCCTGCCATTACATATGGTCCCGCTGTACATTACACATTGCTGGACCTTATTATTAAGGCAGGTGCTGAACACGACATCCCACTTCAGCGTGAAGCAGCCTCCCGAAGTACTGGTACCGATACTGACGCTTTTGCATATAGCAACGAAGGGGTTCCTTCAGCACTGATCTCCCTCCCATTACGGTATATGCATACACCTGTGGAATCTGCGCATAAGGAAGACATTGCCAACGTCATCAGGTTGATTTACCAGACCTTACTGCTCATAGATGAGAATGAAGATTTTAAATATTTCCATTAAAAATTACGGGGTACGTGTCCGATAATCCCATCACAGCAAAAAACCGGGTCTTACAGCGATTGATATTGGAAAGCCACCTGTGGCTGGGCCTGGGTGCAGTATTTTGCACCTGGGGGACCTTTGTATTGCTCCATCAGTCCGTTTCCTTTCGATATCTGGCGTTTGTGCTGGTGGGCACCATGACTATATACAGTTATCATGGATACCGTAACCGGAAGGAATCGGGGAATTCTGCTGACACTCACCCTCAACACCCGGCATATCTCAAGCTGATCCTTGCAGCAGGTTGTCTGGCGACCCTGGTACTCTATCTCATGCTGAAACGGACGAATCAACTGATCCTGCTTATCCCGGCCTGCATGGCGCTGGTGTACGTCCTGCCGGTGTATCGGGGAAAAAAACTCAAAGACCTACCCTATATTAAGATTGTGGCGATCGTTGTGGCGTGGACCATTATCACCTATCTGATACCTCTGCGAACCATCCCGGAATGGTGGACAGAAAGAGGATACAACTTGTTGATGATGGACCGACTCCTGTTCTTTTTCGCCCTGGCTATTCCTTTTGACATCCGGGATGTGAATTACGACAGGGATCAGAAGTTACCTACCATTCCCAATACCATCGGGCTGGACAACAGCCGGAATCTGGCCTTGTTCTCCATTTTTATGGCCGGCGGATTTATGACCATGGCGTTTGAGCTGCTCGAAATTGAACAGACCATACGAATCGGTCTGATATTGCTATATATTCTGATCGGGATCGTTATCATCCGGCTGAAGAATAATCCCGGGCCCCGCTTTTATAGTTGGGTAATCGATGGCTTCCTGTTTCTATATGGAATAGTTATACTTATTTTATTCGATTAATTCGTAATTTTGCAGCCAAATTTCAAGCATCTCAATAAAGTCTATGGAACTCGTTGATGGCATTTACAAAATCCAGGACCTGGCAGTGACCAGTCTGGCGGAAGAATACGGTACACCCCTATTCATCTATGACGCTAACAAGATCCAGTCCCAGTATCATAAGATGGTGGAGGCTTTTGATGTACCCAGTCTCAAAATCAATTACGCCTGCAAGGCTTTGACGAATATTAATATTCTGAAATTGTTTCACGGCCTGGGCAGTGGAATCGATGCGGTATCCATCGGAGAGATCAAGTTGAGCTTATTGGCTGGATTTTCGCCAAAGGACATCGTCTTTACACCCAATTCTGTGGGAATAGAAGAAATGGAAGAAGCCATTCAGCTTGGAGTCCGGATCAATATCGATAATATTGAAATGCTGGAGTATTTTGGCCATCATTATCCCGATCTCAAAATTTGTATCCGGATCAATCCCCATGTTATGGCTGGGGGAAATTCAAAAATATCGGTGGGACATATCGATTCCAAATTTGGCATTTCCATACACCAGATGCCCCTTGTCCACCGGATCATCCAAAATCAGAAGATCCACGTGGAGGGTATTCATATGCATACCGGCTCCGACATTCTCGACGTAGAAGTATTCCAGTATGCGGCGGATATCCTGTTCAATCAGGCTCGCCAATTTGATTCCCTGGATTATATCGATTTTGGTTCGGGATTTAAGGTAAAATACAAAGAACACGACATCGAAACGGATATTGACGAACTCGGGAAAGTGATGTCCCGTAAGTTCAATAGTTTCTGCAAAGAAACCGGGATGGACCTGACCCTGGCTTTCGAACCTGGAAAATACCTGGTGAGCGAAAGTGGATATTTTCTGGCCACCACCAATATCATAAAACAGACGACCAGTACGGTCTTTGCCGGCATCAATTCCGGATTCAATCATCTGATCCGCCCCATGTTCTACAATGCGTATCACGAAATCATCAATGCCTCCAATGTATCTGGTATTCCCAAACTATACACCGTCGTAGGTTATATTTGTGAAACCGATACATTCGCCTACAACCGTAAGATCAATCAAATCACGCCAGGAGATATTCTTGTGTTTTTGAATGCAGGGGCTTACTGTTTCAGCATGGCTTCCAATTACAATTCACGACTACTCCCGGCCGAAGTGATGGTCAAAGACAATAAGTCATATCTGATCCGTAAACGACAGGTTTTTGAAGACCTGTTGACGAATCAGGTAATAGAGGAATAGAACAAGATCGTGGCCCTGTGGAGTGTCTCGGTCCAATCAAAATCTCTCAGAATTCAAACTACTGATCGCCAAGCCATGGGAGACTGTCGATTCGTATTTTGAATGAGGCACTTATTCAACTCATCCAGGGAATGAACCCAACATTAATTCCTTGTTATCACACCGCAAAGTACATACGGGAACAACAAAATTTTATATTTTTGGGAAAAACCAAAAAAATATGTCAGAATTGAAGTCAAGAAGAACATTTATCAGACAGGCCGGATTTGTGAGTATGGGATTTCTGGGTCTCCATAGATTCAGCAACCATATCCCGACCAGCTTGATGAAAACAGGATATGGTCCACTCCGCACGGACCCTGAAAACATATTAATGGTCCCCAAAGGATTTACCTACAAAATTATTTCGCGCAAAGGCGTTCCTATGTCCGATGGCTTCATGGTTCCGGGGCTGGCAGATGGCATGGCAGCCTTTCGGGATGCCTCTCGGGTGGTACTGGTGCGAAACCACGAAATCAAACCTGGGGATCTGGAGCAGGGTCCATATGGGCCCGACATGAAGCTTCTCAGTAAAATGGACCGGAAAAAAATCTATGATTTCGGCAGGGGTGAACGAATAGGTCTGGGTGGAACCACCAACATCGTATTCAATGAAAAGACCCAGAAGGTAGAGAAAGAATTTCTGAGCCTGACCGGAACTTACCGCAATTGTGCCGGAGGGCCAACTCCCTGGAACACGTGGATAACTTGTGAGGAGACCACCGAACGTGCTGGTGAATTTTTGGAAAAAGATCACGGTTACAATTTTGAAATAAAGGCCACAGCAAATGCGGGTCTGGTCGATCCTGTACCCCTGAGGGCCATGGGTCGATTCAATCACGAAGCTGTTGCGGTAGATCCCCGGACAAGTATTGTGTACCAGACTGAAGACGACAGTGAAGGATTGATATATCGATTTATCCCGGACAAATACGGTGATATGTCTTCCGGTCGACTCCAGGCGTTGATGATTAAGGATCAACCGTCCAGGGACACCCGGAACTGGAAAAAGGTCAACGCCCCGGAAATTCCGGTCAACAAAGCCATGGATGTGGTGTGGATTGATTTGGACAATATCGAAGACCATGATGATGATTTGCGATTCCGGGGATTTGAGGCGGGAGCCGCACGTTTTGCACGGGGTGAAGGGATGTGGTATGGCAATGAGGAAGTATATTTCGCATGTACGAATGGCGGACGCGAAAACAATGGACAGATCTTTCGATATATACCCAGTGAATTTGAAGGAACGGACAGAGAAAAGGATTCACCGGGTCAGCTTGAACTTTTTATCGAGTCCCTGGATTCGGAACTGATGCAGTTTGCAGATAATTTGACCGTAGCACCCTGGGGTGATGTGGTCGTGGCTGAAGATAAGAGTGAGCCGAGACTCGTGGGAATTACCCCTGAAGGTGAAATGTACCACATTGCCAAAAATATCGGCTATCCCTCTGAATTCGCCGGCGTGTGTTTTTCTCCTAGCGGTGATACCTTATTCGTCAATATCCAGAGCCCCGGATTGACAGTGGCCATTCAGGGCCCCTGGGAAAACAGATTATAAACCAGGGAATTGAAGTCATAAAATAATGGGTGATTTTCAATAAATGAGAATACAATTTTTTGGCTTTCGTACAAATTGCGTACATTGATTTGAAGAAATATTTTGCCCGGTTGGCTGAGTATACTTCCTTTGAATGGCCCACCGGGTGTGAGTGCAATTTAAAATCGGAAATCATGAAAAAAGTCATTGATTTACTCGGTGATGCAGGTATCGTAGTGAATGGTTCACGCCCCTGGGACATCCAGGTTCATAATGATCGACTATATCAGCGCATTTTACTGCAGGGTTCTTTGGGGTTGGGGGAAGCGTATATGGATCGCTGGTGGGAGGTGGACAGACTTGATGAGTTTTTCACTCGGCTCCTGCGCAATCGGGTCGATCAACGATTTGTAATGAACCCTCAGAATATATTTGAATACCTCAAGGCCTGGACGATTAATCTGCAAACACGCCGAAAAGCCTCAGCCAACATCTTGCATCATTATGATATCGGCTACGATCTGTATCAATTTATGCTGGGCCGGACCATGTCTTACACCTGTGGATACTGGGATGAAGCTCAGAACCTGGATGAAGCTCAGGAGGCCAAGATGGATTTAATTTGTCGCAAAATCAACATTCAGCCGGACGATCATATTCTGGACATCGGGTGCGGATGGGGAAGTTTTGCCCGTTTTGCAGCCGAAAAATATGGTGCCCGGGTCACCGGAATCACCATTTCCAATGACCAGTTGGAACACGCCCGGGAAATTTGTGCCGGTTTGCCCGTCGAAATCAAATTGCAGGATTATCGGGATGTGCGGGAGAAATACGATAAGATCGTTTCGATGGGCATGATGGAGCACGTTGGCTATAAAAATCATCAGACATATATCAATACAGCGGCTCGCGCACTCAAAGCAGAAGGTATCTTTTTGATTCAGGTGATCGGTGGCAATGTCACCTCCCGCAAAACCGATAATTGGATCAGCAAATACATCTTTCCAAATGGTGTCATTCCGTCCATCAGACAAATCGGGAAGGTCATTGAGAACAAACTGGTGATGGAGGATTGGCATAATTTTGGGCCTGATTATGACAAAACCCTTTTGGCCTGGTTTGCCAATTTTGACGAGAACTGGGATCACTTAAAATCCCGGTACTCCGACCGATTCTATCGCATGTGGAAATATTACCTGCTTTGTTGTGCCGGAGCTTTCCGCGCCCGGTCCAACCAACTCTGGCATATCGTGCTCACGCGGAATGGTCTGGAAAACGGATACCGACCTCAAAGATACAGTACCTCATCGCCAGTTCTATCAGCCCGGAATACGGGGCTTTAGAGTTTTTCTTAACTGAGCGAAGCGAACCGGTCAGTGATCTTCGTTCAGAACATAATCCATATTGCACACGGGGCATTTTCCGGCTTCATCACTGCCACTACCACTGCAATGCATCGGACAGATGTACTTAGAAGTGTACTCCGGGCCTGATTTGTCCTGCTCATTTTCTGCCTTCATGTGATCATGACCGGAATGATCGCCCTCCTGCATTTCCATTTTATCCTGCTGCGCCCCTTTCTGAGTATCGGAACTGTTGGTACAAGCCAGGCCAAAAACTGAAACGACAATGATAACCATCAAAAAATTCAAAAATTTCATATGCTTCATGTTTTAGGGTAAAATAATTGGGAATTCATTTTGTTGTGGATTATTCTGGAATAATTTCCGTTCAAAATAGTCCATCAAAATAGAGTAAAAACACCACTTCCGGAAATTCTATGCGGCTTATCAGCGTAATCTTTTATAATTTTCTAAATTTATGGGCTTGCTGGCATTGCCGCATAAGAAAAAGTAACTTCAAACAATTATTCGCTTATGGCCATCATTACATTTTTAGCATTTACCATATTGGTAGGAGTCATAGCCTACCTGTACACCCGGGGCACAGACGAAGGAACATCTGACGGCTATTTTCTCGGTGGTCGCAGCCTCACTGCGGGTGTCATCGCCGGATCACTGCTCATGACGAATCTATCCACCGAGCAGATCGTCGGGCTCAATGGCCAGGCATACGAGCAGGGACTGCTTGTCATGGCGTGGGAAACCCTCGCCGCTCTGGCTATGGTGGTCACAGCCGTTTTTCTGTTGCCCCGATACCTGAACATGGGTCTGACAACCTTACCTCAATTTCTGGAGAACAGATATGATACTATGACCAAGACCATCACGTCCATTCTTTTTCTAAGCGGGTACATGGTAATTCTTTTGCCGATCGTACTCTATTCCGGATCACTGGCCATGATCACTATGTTTGATATTCCTGAAACCTACAACATTTCGTTCACGTCAGCCCTGTGGATCGGTGTGTGGAGTCTGGGTATCATAGGATCCATATACGCTATATTCGGAGGGCTTAAGGCAGTGGCCATTTCCGACTCGGTAAATGCACTGGGTCTTCTGATTGGTGGATTGATGATTCCTGTTCTTGGATTGGTAACTATCGGCAACGGGAGTCTATTCGAAGGAATTGATATATTATACGAGTCGGTACCGGAACATTTTGAATCGATTGGGAGCCCGGATAGTTATGTACCTTTTTCCACCCTATTTACAGGAATGATGTTGGTTCAGCTATTCTACTGGGGTACCAACCAGGCCATTATACAGCGAGCCCTGGCTGCCAAAAATCTGAGGGAAGGCCAGAAGGGACTTCTTCTGGCGGCCTTTGTCAAAGTTCTGGGGCCTTTCATTGTGGTCCTTCCGGGAATCATAGCCTATTACATGTTTGGCGATACGCTGGATCTGGCTGACCAGGCTTATCCATTGCTTGTTAAGAAAGTTCTTCCTCCCGTTTTTATTGGATTTTTTGCAGCGGTCATGTTTGGTGCGATACTAAGTTCCTTCAACAGTGTACTGAATAGTTCGGTCACATTGTTTGGCGTTGACCTGTATAAGCAATATTTCAACAAGGATGCATCGGAAAGACAAATCGTCCGCGCAGGCAAAAGGTTTGGTTTAATTCTGGCATTCCTCTCGATGTTTATTGCACCACTCATTGTTAACGCCCCATCCGGCCTCTTTGGGTATTTGCAGGAGGTCAATGGAGCATATAGTATTCCGATTCTTACCATTATTGTGGTTGGTTATCTCACCAAATATGTTCCAGCCATCGCAGCCAAAATCTCCATAATCTCCGGGTCAGTTCTCTACATCCTCAGCCAGTTCGTCCTGAAACCTTTTGTTTTCGGAGCTGAAAACTATATCCATTATCTGCATGTAATGGCTA
>CBFGVZ010000092.1:0-13978 GCA_965652315.1 uncultured Saprospiraceae bacterium
GTAACTACGTAAGTTTTACAATTTTACTGGGAGACCGGGCGTCATTATATTCTACATCATATCACCAGCCCGTCATGACGGAATGGAATGATTACCGCTTCTTCAATGAACAAAAACTGAGGGTCGACCTGTTCCAAAATTTTGCCCTCACCTTCCAGTCCGTATACACCTGGGACAATCGGCCACCGGAGGGCGCCCCCGCTCGCACATTGGAATTGAAAACCGGGCTGCAATTCAGTTTTTGAAACATTCTCCCGCCTTCAGGGATCCTGAACCGGTCCCGAAAAAGCTGATGGACAGGATATAATATACGTAGAACCAAATGTCCCCGAAAATGGAAACACAGAAAGCTTAACCAGCAGTATTTGATGGAACGCCGATGGTCATCAAATAGCAATTGTTTCACAAAATGACGGCTAAGCATTTTACGAAAGGTCAGGAGTACTAAACTTACCTTCATATTCGCTAGTCTCTTCCGATAAATCCATAATTATTACCAGAAAATTTAAATTTCTCCATAAGACCCGTTATCAGTAATTGCGAATCTGAGGTAAGACCTTGTTAACCCATACCCATTCGGGCGCGGCGGGCCTTGACGGCAGGTCTAAAATATGCTCATTTTTTTATATTTCTGAAGGAATTGAATTGTAAAGCAATAATTCCTATGCATACAATACCAGGCCATATTTCACCTTTTTGGTGAATGGAAGGAAGCCAAAGATTTGCAGGACTTCCTTATTACACTAACATCCAGGGTATCTATGTATTTTAGACCTGCCAGAACAAAGTTACATAAGAGTGAATTCAGGACTGAACCTTAAAAATCAATCTGTCCGTTTCAGGATCAGTTCCAGAAATGCGTCGGTTTTCTCAATGGTGGAGTCGTAGATCTCGCGGTTTTTGTAATTGAAGAATCCATGCTTCTGCCCCGGATACAAATGAAGCTCGCAGTAGCTCCCCACCCGCTCCATGGCGATCTGGTAATACTGCATGGTCTCTACCGGAATCAGGTGGTCCTCGGTACCAAGAAATATTATAGTAGGCGGGGCTCCTTCCCGAATATTGTGCAGGGGTGAAAAATCTTTATATGCTGCTCCGACCCGCTCATATCCATATCCGGCGGGGCTATTGTCGATGACCGGATTGAACAAAACCAATGCATTGGGTTGGCAACTGAGGGTAGTATCCTCTCCAGGTTCGTCAAATCCGATCGCCAGAGCGGTTGCCGCCGCCAGGTGTCCGCCTGCAGATCCCCCGGCTGCAAAAATCCGGCCGGGGTCAATCCGATATTCCCCCGCATGTGTGCGGACAAATCTTATCGCTGACCTGGCATCCTGCAAGGATTCAAACGGGGTGGTCCCGTGTCGGCTGGAAACACGATAGTCTGCCAGGAAACAAACGATACCCTTTGACGCAAAATGCAGGGCGTGTGGCTCAAATTGGGTTATGTTTCCTCCTTTCCATCCCCCGCCGAAAAAAAATACCATCGCAGGATACTCCTCACCTTGTTCGTAATTCGGTGGATAAAGTATCTGCATGGACAGTCTGACGGGACCTGTTTCCTTATAGACTACACTATCAGTCTGAGTCCACGCAGGGACCTGCACAGACATCCACAGGACGACCAATAAGAAGTATAATTTTTCTATTTTCATTTTTTCCATATTTGGTTCTGCACCAATTGTTTCAGTAATAAATTTACGGCTCAAGATTCAGTTGTAAGGGTCAGAATAAAGTTACTACAATCACGCCACAAATATAATGCACGAATTCTGAAATACATTTAACTAGTGGCAAGAGACACTAAGTTCATGATGCTACATTGGGAAAGTGGTCAACCGACAGAATTTTTATAGAAGATTTAGCCTCGCCCAGGCCAATACCCAGACCCAGGCGGGCACAGCAGGCACGGCGGGCACGGCGGGACCTGCGGTAAATGCCGATGGAAATATTCAATGTAGTACTATCCCGAAAATAAAGTCTCACGCACTAGATCCTTTTCACTGCTCTTGTTATCTCCCGTTTCCCCGGAGGGCCTGGCAATGACTCCACTTCAAAACCCACATTTTTTAAGGTCCTACGCACCTGACCTTTCGCGCAATATGACAACCACAATCCACCCTCATTTAGCAACTCAAAGCACTTTTCCAGTGCTACAGAATTCCATAGTTCGGGCTGCGCCGCCGGAGCGAATGCATCATAATACACCAGATCAAATTTTCCAATATCCGGAGGGACTTCACCGGGGAAGGAAGCCTTATGCTTGATCAACGTAAACCAATCACTGGCCCGGACAGGTTCGCCCCAGGGCATCTGATGCAATTCCAGCCAGCGATCACGTTCAGCAGGTGCCTGCGCGGGCATAATCATATCCGCAACAATCTCCGGCTCCACAGGATACAATTCGAAACCCGTGTACTGTACAGCAACCTGGAGTTTGTCTGCCATTTCTCGCGTCAGCGCAGCATTGAGACCACTCCCAAATCCCATTTCAAAAACTGAAATATTGTTACGATTTTGCTCCGCTAAGGGGGTTAAACCATAGCGGATAAAAATATGACGACTTTCAGTCCAGGCCCCGTGTCTTGAATGGTATAATTCATCCAGCACGCTATGTCTCAGCGTCGAAGAACCATCTGAAGTGAGGAGTACCGAAGGTTGTAAATAGTCCAAAAAATCTGTCATGGTCCGATTTTCTGTAGGTAAAAGTAACCAATTCCGACTCAAAAATGAATCTTCCAGAGCCTGAGTCTGAATCGACTTCGGATACAGATCGACTCTTAGAAGATATCATAAATGAAATAGCCCGAAAGTTGTAAAAACTTCCAGGCCATTCCTAAAAATACATAAAATCATGGATCTTATACGGCAACCGCCGTACCCAACTCTGTCAGTATTGGGGTGGCATTGAGTAAATTATCGTTCACAGGGCAGCGGGTCTGAATCGTGGACAACCAAAGTTCCAATTGGGCAGGTGTAGCGTCTGAATCCGGGATCAACCGCACCCGGATTTCCTGATATCCAGGTCTGTTGACCGTAGGTTTCCCATACAATTTGGATGGATCCAAATCTCCTTCAATTTCAATTTCAAGCGAACGAATTTCAATATCCAGTTCTTTTGCAATCATGTGTCCCACTACATTAAGACAACCGGCATATGCTGCTAATAGAAATTCTACCGGATTGGCTGCTTGATCGGTTCCCCCCAGCTCTTCCGGTTCATCAATGATCAATTGAAATTGCCGTGCGCCGGCTACAAATCGGGTCTCCGTCTCATTCCGACCCTTTACAGAAAACGTTAAATTAGGCATGATTATTTAGATTTAAATAATTGGTTTTATGTATGTTATAAATATTTCAGAAAAATATATGAGCGATTACTCACTCAGGGTACTCGTCAATTGACCTTGGCATTCCCATTGACCGGAACCGTGGATTTACTTTCATCCTCGAAACCCTGAATACCATTCACGGTAGTATATTTCATGGTGTATTTTTTATCGGGATTGATTATATTGAATGCCGATTGCAGGGCCAGCGTGGATTCATGAAAGCCACACAGGATTAACTTCAGTTTTCCCGGATAGGTATTCACATCCCCCACTGCATAAATTCCGGGGATATTGGTGCTGTAATCCCGGGTATCCACCACAATGGCATTTTTATCGATTTCCAACCCCCAGTCACCAATTGGCCCTATTTTCGGACTCAGTCCAAACAGCGGCAGCCAGATATCGGTCAGTTGCTCGGAAATATCACCGGTCTTGTGCTTGATTACCACGGTATCCAACACGTTGGTCCCTTTGACATCGATTACCTCAGCATTGGTAATCACATTGATTTTTCCGGCATCCTGAAGGTCGTACATTTTTTGTACGGAATCCCGGTGTCCGCGAAAATCATTACGTCTGTGAATCAGGGTGACCGAAGATGAAATTTCTTTCTCAGCAAAATAATTAGCCCAATCCAGCGCGGAATCCCCACCTCCGGAAATCACAATTTCCTTACTGATGAACTGTTCCGGATTGCGTACAAAGTAGTGCACGCCTTTGTTCTCAAACTGTGCCAGGGCATCAATCGGGGGTTTTCGCGGTTCGAACGACCCCAGACCGCCGGCAATAAAAACCACCGGTGCACGATGTTGCGTTCCTTCATTTGTAGTGACAATAAACTGTCCTTCAGCATCTTTCTCGATGGTCTCCGCCCGTTCTCCAAGAGTATAGGAAGGCTTGAACGGTTCGATCTGTTTCAGTAAATTATCCACCAGGTCCCCAGCCAGAATTTCCGGATACCCCGGAATATCATAAATTGGTTTTTTAGGATAAATTTCACTGAGCTGTCCACCCGGTATAGGCAGAGCATCAATGAGATGGCAGTGCAATTTGAGCAAGCCGGCTTCGAATACGGTAAACAAACCGACGGGCCCGGCCCCTATAATTAATACTTCAGTCTGTATCATGTCAATTCTCTATGAGTGTTTCGGTTAATGAATTTAATTTTTCTACTTTCCGCTGAAAGTCTTTCCCAAAGAGGGGTCTAATCTTATGTAAATGATCAGCCAGGGTATTCAGTTCATCTGGCAGGTTCTTTTCCAGTAATTGTCGCAATCTTTTGGCCAAAGTAGGAGATTTGCCATTGGTCGATATCGCTATTTTGATATCACCCTTTGTAACCACCCCGCCGAGGTAAAAATCACATAGCTCAGGTTTGTCTGCGACATTGATCAGTTTCCCGGCCTGACGAGCATCCTTTCTCACCATTTGATTGAGTTCCGGTATATCGGTGGCTGCTATAATCAGGTCTGCCAATCCGATGTCCCCGGACAGGTATTTCCTTTGTTGGTAAGAAACATCAAATTTCGTTCCGTAGCTCCATACCAATTCCGAAATCTCCGGTGCAACGACTGTCACATGGGCATCCGGACTGTTTTTGAACAGGAAATGAAGCTTTTCTTCAGCAACATTTCCCCCACCTACAACCAGTATCCGAAGCCTGTCCGTACGGAGAAAAATGGGAAACAAAGTGTTGGAATGTTCCATTATACGATTTTTTTATGTGCCAGCCGCTGATCTGTATCCGCAAATTCACTATAAAATCCAGGGCGCACGTGACGGGCCGCCTCACCGATAATGATGACCGCCGGATTGCGAATTCCTTCCTGTTCAACCAGGCGTTCAATATTGGACAATTGCCCCACTACGACTTTCTCAGTTGGCAGGGTGCCATTTTGAACTAAAGCTACAGGATAATCCTCCGTGTGATGCGCCCTGAACAACTGGACGATTTGCGATAATTTCCGGGTACCCATCAGAATCAGGATATTGCTGCTGGACTGCGCCGCAAAATGGATATCGTTGGAAAGTTGTCCGTCAGCATTTGTACCTGTCAACACCCAGAATCCCGAACTGGTTCCTCTTTCTGTAATCGGTACCTTGTTGTATGCTGCAATACCGCTGTATGAACTAATGCCCGGAATCACTTCGACTATCAATCCGTGTTTTTCAGCGTAGTCGATTTCGGACTGCGCCCGGCCGAAGACCATAGGATCTCCGCCTTTCAATCTGACTACGGAGCCACATTTATGGGCCAGCTTGACATTGAGGCGGTTTATCTCCTCCTGTGAATACCGACTCCAGCCCCGTCGTTTGCCCACGAAAACTTTCTGGGCATTTGGAGCATAACGTAGCAGTTCATTATTGACAAGTGCATCAAACAACACTACATCGGCAGACCGGAGTGCTTCGGTAGCTTTAAGGGTAATCAGGCTGGGGTCACCAGGACCTCCGCCTACAAGAGTGAGTTTAGGTGTTTTATTGGTCTGCATCGATGTAAGTTTTTTGATAGTGAAGGATTCTGTTTTTGAGTTGTTCCGCTTCATCCAGGTACCAGCCGGCAAACTCGACGTTCGGTTCGTATTGTTTCTGGGTAAGTACCAGTTCCTTGAAAGAGTAATCTTTTCCATCCATCAATTCTCCGTAATGATCGTCAAAAGCATCAATGATCCGTTGCTGGGTATTGAGCTTGGCATCGGTATGGATCAGGATGGATTTGGCCAGATGGATCATCGCGGTGTAACCATGATAAATAGCGCGTGCATATTCTCCCAGATCGTATTCGTGACGAGCCCGGACCAGTCTTTCGTCTGCCTCATCGATCAGTACCAGGGTAAGATCTATCACCACACTGGCACATTCACCGATTCCGATCGCTTTGATATAGTCCTTCTCCCGACCCCAGTCCTGAAACCAGTCATCCTGGAAATCTTCTGTTTCACCCAGGGGTTTCAGCAATTGGTAAAAATAATCCTGTCCCAGGCGGAGATAATAAGTTGTGTAATGTTCTCCCTCCTCCCGATTGGCCAGAAAATCATCGATCAGCAGGCGGAGCGCAATATCCGATTTTTTGGACGGCACCTTGATCACCTTATCCGCAAAACGACCTTCCCCATTTCCAAAATTTCTACCTCCAAGCAGAATCTGTGATGCAGGAGCCACCTTCTTTCCGATGCGCATGGTCATACCCTGAAATCCAATGGCAGATATGGAATGTTGACCACAGGCGTTCATACAGCCACTGATTTTGATATCGATATCATTGGAGGTCAGCAGATCCGGATATTCCTCTTCCAGTACCTCAGTGAGTCGGGTGGACAGCCCCATACTGGACGCGATACCCAAATTACAGGTGTCCGTGCCCGGACAGGTTACAATATTTCCCAAGCCCTGTGGACCGACCCGGACCAGATCCAGCTCCTTCAACCCCAGATATAAAGACTGGAGTTTGGAGGCCTCGACGTAACGTATAGCAAAATTCTGGTGGATCGTAGTCCGGATATCATCAAGATCCAGGGATTCCATCAGACGAAGCAATTCCCGGGTTTTATTCGTGGAAATATCGCCATTGTGAATCTTCAGACCTACGGTGTAATATCCGGGCTGTTTCTGGCGGGTTGTGTTGCCAGAGAACCATCTGCGAAACTCAGCATCCGAAAAATCAATTTTGTAATCCAGATCGGCCGGTTCTACCACCTGTTCGATATATGGTAATGGGTAAGTCTGAAAAGGCAGGACTTTCCGTTCGGCTTCTGCCAGCTTAAGCAAGCCTTCCGTTCCTTCATCCTTGATCAGATATTTCATCCGGGCTTTATTGCGTCTGGTCCGTTCCCCAAACCGATCAAATGCCCGGATCAACCCTTCTGCAAACGGGATCAGCTTATCCACCGGAAGAAATTCGTGGACCAGATCGGCATGATTTGGTTGCGCACCCAGGCCTCCTGCAATGAGCACTTTGAAACCGTGAATTTCCTTTCCGTCTTCAATTTTGATTTTGGGTATCAGTCCAATATCGTTGATATAGCTGTAGTAATCATCATCTTCTGCTGCGGAAAACGATATCTTGAATTTTCGCGCCATATCCTGACAAATCGGATTGCGGACCAGATATTCAAAGGTAGCCTGTGCATAAGATGTGATATCAAATGGGGCATCCGGATGAACTCCTGCCAGGTGGGATCCTGTCACATTCCGTACCGTGTTTCCGCAGGCTTCCCGGATGGTAATTTCATCCTGCGCCAATTCCTCCCACAATTGGGGAGTATCTTCCAGATTTACAAAATGGAGTTGAATATCCTGCCGGGTGGTAATGTGAAGATTCCCCGTCGCGTACTTATCCGACACTTCAGCTATCCGGTACAATTTCCGTCGGTTGAGTTCCCCATGGGGTATTTTGATCCGGATCATCTGGACGCCAGGTTGACGTTGACCATATATTCCACGCGCCAGTCGAAGGCTTTTAAATCGATCCTCCGGAATCACACCAGATTTATATTTAGCGATCTTCTGACCCAGTTCGAGTAGCTCTTCCTGGACTACAGGGTTTTCCAATTCTGTTCTAAAGCTTTGCATGATTTTATTTTTAATTTTTTACTTCAATATGATTCAGGCATGTAAGCCGCATTCTTTCTTGGATGATTCCCACCACCAGCGGCCCGCACGGATGTCTTCACCCGGGCGGATGGCTCGTGTACAGGGTGCACAACCGATGCTGACATAACCCTGGCGATGCAGTTTGTTCTGTGGCACCCGGTATACGTTCAGATATTCTTCGACTTCATCCAGGGACCAGGATAACAGGGGATTGAATTTTATAATATTAAATTTAAGATCGTACTGGAATAATTGCATTTGCTGCCGGTTGGCGGACTGCCCTGCCCGGAGACCCGTAATCCATATATTGTACGGCTCCAGAGCCCGATGTAACGGTTCGAGTTTGCGTATGGAGCAACATTCCTGACGGTTCTCCACCGATTCGTAAAAACTATTGGGCCCTTTTTCAGTCAGCAGTGCTTCCACTGATTCCTGACGAGGATAATACACATCAATGACTCTGCGGTATTTGCGACGGGTCTGGTCGAGTACATCGTAGGTCTCCTGGAACAGTCTGCCAGTATCCAGAGTAAACAGGTCAATATTCAGATCAGCCCGGCAGATCAGATCGGTAATGACCTGGTCTTCCTGGCCGAAGGAGGTAGAAAAAACCGGATGGAAGTCCGGATGATCCGATAACCATTGCAGTCCGGATGCAGCATCTGTGCCGGTAAGGTTTGCATTGAGTGTATCGATAATTTGCAAGGTTTTCATTTATAGTGGTCTTTTGGAAATAGGAAAATACAAAGGGAGCGTGCAACCCATATTGGAATTGCGAACCATACAGATTGATCTGAAAAGACACACCAGATTTATGACATCAGTGAATGCCCGGGAGTCAGATCATCCATATGTGGATGTTGATCAACAACAACAGCAGCAGCAACACATACACATGTGCTGTGCAAATAAACCTTGTAAAGTGGAAATTGACGAAGAATAAGCGTTCTCCGGTAGGGGTCGTGGTTGGAATGTTTGACTTGCGTCCATGACTAATTACTTTTCAATGATTTATATTTACTTTAAAAGTCAGGATTTGGCACCTTCCATTTAAGGGGCTGCCAGAGGATCATTGAGCCTGTCTCTACCCTCTTCTTTATAAACCAATTGAACTTTGCGACCTCCCTATTGGGGGGCAAAACACAACTGAAGATGGCACAAATATATATTTCTTTATCCCACTAAACAAAACCTTTTTACAAATTTTTTTAAATAAATATGTTACAGGCACATTTTCAAGGTCTGATATCCGTACTTCTTTAAAAATATTATTAGCCATAAACAGTTAATTATCTGCACCTTAGCCCTACTTTACTAAAAATTTGTTTCAAATATATCTTGTACAGCTTTCCGGGACCAACTATTCCACTTAATCCACCCCGGCCGGAAAATTCCATGGAATCAAATATCTTTGCATGCGACATCACCTACGCATCATACATGTACGAATTTACGATCCTTGTACCGGTTTACAATGAAGCGGAAAACATCCCCAGGCTGGGCCGGGAATTATCAGCTTACCTCCAAAAAGCCTCCAGGCGAACGTCCGTTCTGCTGATCAATGATGGATCGGATGATGAGAGTCAGCAACTGATTGAAGAATTGTGCCATCGGCAACCGGATTTCCATTATATCACCCTGGCGCAAAACGGTGGACTGAGTACCGCTTTAAAGGCAGGTTTTGATGAACTGAAAACACCCCTGGCTGGGTATATGGATGCTGATCTCCAGACTCATCCGGATGATTTTGAGATTCTCCTCCCCTATTCCGAAAAATATGATCTGGTCAATGGCGTCCGGGTCAACCGGGAAGATTCATCGATCAAAAGGTTATCTTCTCTGGTAGCCAACAAAATCCGGCGGTCGTTTACGCAGGATGGCATGGACGATACGGGATGCCCGCTGAAAGTCATGCGGACCGCTTCAGTCCAGAGAATTCCCATGTTTCGGGGTCTCCATCGATTCCTGCCCGCGATGATCTTGCTCCAGCAAGGCCGGATTATCCAGATCCCGGTCCGCCATTTCCCCCGGCAGGCAGGTCAGGCCAAATTTGGTTTGTGGAATCGCGTCTGGGGACCTCTGATGGATTGTTTTGCCTATCTATGGATGCGTAAAAAATACATTCGTTACGAAGTAAAATCCAGAGGATGAGTCCATGGCTACTATATACCATTGGATTCCTGGCGCAGATATTATTTGCGGGTAGATTGTTTGTCCAATGGTTATTATCTGAAAAATCCAGACGGGTGGTTACCCCGCGAATATTTTGGAAACTCAGTCTGTTCGCGTCGTTTTTACTATTCGTATATGGGTATTTTCGTCAGGATCTGGCCATTATGGTGGGCCAAAGTCTCACCTATTTTATTTATATCCGTAACCTCCATTTACAGGGCGAATGGCAAAAGTCGCCGAGACTTATTCGATATTTTTTACTGATCTTCCCGGTACTGATCGTGGTTTATGGATACAACAATGGCAAATACGACCTGTCCATGTTACTGAACAACCAGGATATCCCCTTCGGGTTGATGATTCTGGGTCTAGTTTCCCAGATATTGTTTACGTTCCGCTTTGTATACCAATGGATCTATTCGGAGAAGGCCAAAATCAGTGATTTGCCCATGGGGTTTTGGTGGATCAGTGCGATTGGGGCCTCCCTGATCCTGATCTACGCGATTTTCAGAAGGGACCCGGTCCTTTTTGTGGGTCATATAGCTGGTTTGTCTATTTATATTCGCAATCTGATATTACTGAAAAATCAAAGGTATGAAGCTTCCTGAGCGATATTTTCCAATCCTCATACTGTTCGTCTGCGGCCTGATTTTCCTTCCGCACCTCGGCATCCTGCCGGTCAATATTATGGAAGCCCGAAATTTTACCACGGCTCGGGAAATGTTACAGGACCAAAACTGGATACTGACAACCCTCAACGGAGAACCCCGGTACGAAAAACCTCCGTTACCCACCTGGATGACCGCGATTTCCGGTGCTATTTTTGGCATACAAAATGTGGCGGCACTCCGATTACCCGCTGTTTTGATGGCATTTTTGCTGGCGGGCACGACCTGGTTGTTTGCCAAAAAAATTACCGGGAATGCTGTATATGCGCTGATCAGTGTGCTCGTCATGGTCACTTCTTTTTACATTCTATGGTCCGGCAGGAATGGCCAGTGGGATATTTTCACTCATGCATTTATGATGTTGGGGATCTATCATTTTTATCTATTTTTCACAGACCATAATAACCTCTATCGGTCAGCCGTACTTGCCGGCCTGTTCCTCGGGTTATCTTTTATGAGTAAGGGACCTGTTTCGCTCTACGCCCTGTTCCTGCCGTTCCTCATAGCTTTTGGTACGATCCTGGGATTTGGAAGTAATCGCCGGATCAAACGACTGAACCGCACCTTCCCGTTGATTCTGATGATTCTAATCACCCTGGTACTGTCGGGCTGGTGGCATCTGTACATATACCTGGCAGACTCCCGTGCGGCCGAAGAGATCACTGCCAAAGAAATTAATGCCTGGAACAACCGGCACGTCCGACCTTTTTATTACTATTGGAATTTTTTTATTCAAAGCGGTACCTGGACCATCCTGGGAGCAGTAAGTCTCCTTTATCCGTTTTTGAAAGACCGGGTGGTGGACCGTAAAGGATACGCCTTCACCCTGGTGTGGACTCTGGCCTCGGTGATTCTACTTTCATTCATTCCCGAAAAAAAACCCCGGTATCTTCTGCCTGTGCTGATACCTTTGTCTCTGAATATCGGGTTTTACCTGGAATATTTGTTTCGCGCTTTCAGGTCCGGAAACACACGGATTTTTGACCGGATGGTGTCATGGTTCCAATTTGGCCTTATCGGTACGGTAGGAATACTTATTCCAGTTGGCGGATATTGGTTCTTAGGGGATCACCTGGAAGGGAATTGGGTGTGGTTCATACTGCTGAGTCTGGCTCTGTTTACTTTGGGGTGGTCTATATGGCGAGCCCTGATACAAAAACGTATTGACCGGGCCTTTTTCCTGACCATTGCTTTTATGTGCGCAATAACCACATTTGGTCTGCCACTGTCCAGGTCGGTAACCGTGAACCCCGAATACCGCAATCTGTCCACACTCCGGGCTTGGCAGGATTCAACAGGGCTGCCAGTCTATGAATTTGCAGAATTTTCACCGGAATTGATCTGGGATTTCGGCCGGTCCACACCTGTATTATACGATGGACATGAATACCGTTTCCCAAAGGAAAGTCGGTTTGGATTATTAGCCGCTGACAAATTGGAAGCCAACGTACGTAGTCATTTCCAGGATTATCAGATAGAACAGATCGGATATTTCGATCTCAATAACCGAAGCAAATCACAGGGTGGTCATAATGGAAGATTGTACCGCGATTTTTACCTGATCACTAAACCTTAGCCCGGGTTATTTCCAGTAATTATTAGCCGCTGCAACGGTCTGAAAATGAATGGCTATGACTTGGGAAGCGGCCGTGAGCCCCATGGGATCTTCTGCGTATTCCGGGCGAAGTCGGTGAAGTACTTCAGTGTCGGGTTGGGTGTACTTCACACCACGACGGGATAAAGTAATCGCCAATTCAAATCCTTCCTGCGGGGTATCGGTTTTCAATGAAGTAAGCCAGGTATCTTGATTGGGCATGATTTTGGTGGTTTTAAGGGTAGATAAATGTATTGCAAAAATCAAATGTAGCAAAAATTCTTGCAAAAGAAGATATCGCAGTCTTTATTTTTAACTCTTGTATTAAAATGTAGGCCAATGAGAAGACTGGTTATTGGTGATATTCACGGAAATTACAAAGCCCTGGGCCAGGCACTGAAGGCAGTGGGATATCAAAGGTCTTCGGACCGACTTCATTTTCTGGGGGATTACGTCGATCGTCATTCGCAGTCGAAGGAGGTCGTAGAATTTATCATCAGGGAAGTCCCTGATAAAATATGCATCCGTGGCAATCACGATCATTATTTACTCAGTCATTTTGCCCAGCCCGGGCCCCGGCGTATCCTATCCGACCAATGGAAACGCAATGGTGGAATTCAGACACTGGAGAGTTATGATATTGAAGTAATCTGGACTGAATCCGGGCTACTGTATACTGTAGGAGAAATGCCTCCGGATCATCTCCAATTTTATAACGCCACTGTCGACTACCATTTTACCGAGGATCAAATTGCACTGGTTCATGGGGGTTTTGACCTGGAGTTGAAAGATATGTCCCAAGATTATGTTATGTGGGATCGGTCCATGTGGAAAACGGCTTTAATGCTCGAGGAAACGAACGAAAGGACCTATCCCTGCTTTGAGGCTTTCGAAAAAATATACATTGGTCATACGAATCTGCTCGATTTTCCGGAACAACGCCATTGTCTGCCCCGGAAATGTATCAATGTATGGAACATCGATACCGGAGCCGGATACGCCGGTCCGCTCACCATCATGGATATGGATACGGAGGAATACTGGCAATCGGGAGGGCAGGAAAGCTAAATCGAAAGGCGCATATACCGGACAAAATCAATTGTAACGTGAAGGAACGAAAAATTTTGTCTGAGATTTCAGATATGATCCAGAGGCCATCCATTCAGAACCTACAACATTTCAAACATTGTACGGGGAGAAACCACTCACACCTCGAATTGCCTCAAATGATGATCGGTATGTTTATAAACCAGAATCCCAATCTCATCTTTTGACATTTTACCAAAGAAATCATGCACGAAATCCGGATTGTGATAATTGGCATATTCTTCGATCAGAGCTATCCACCGTTCTTTTTCCATATCGAGATCGATCTCTACATCTGACACTTTAAATTGCTCGGAGGTAGGGACATTTTTATCCAGGTTTTTTTCATTGCCAATCGTTCGTCGGAGCGCAATTTTACCAAATATTTTTCCTACTTTCAGGCTACGGAGAGTGGGCATATAACGTAACCGCGGCCTTTCAGGCTGCGGAAAGTGGGCATATAACGTAACCGCGGCCATTCTAGCTGCGAAAGTGAATATAATGTAACCGCGGATTTTCAGGCTGCGGAAAGT
>CBFGVZ010000093.1:0-13945 GCA_965652315.1 uncultured Saprospiraceae bacterium
CACTCGTCCTTTTCAAATGCTTTTCTGAGGAAATATTCTTTATCTTTGAATTCCCTCGATTGTTCGCCATGAGATCCTTTTGAAATCTCATCTCCTATCGACGGATGTAAATTCTGTGGATTAATCTCCCCCGTATTATCTGGTTTCTCTATTGTCATCCTATTTCACTAGTTCACAATGATTTCACTTCAATATTGTTTCTTTTCTATTCCAAGGACAAAGTTTGAAGGGGAAACACGTACTCCGAAACCAGGTTTTTTAATTTTTTCTTAGATTTTCCGCCATAAATGGGGTAAGGTCAGGATCTCTGAATTACAGAACTCCTGATCTCACGTAAATTACCTTGTCGTGATTTTGTCAGATGAGATATTTGAACCCACTTCGGGGTTCAATCCATAACTTGACCGACACCCCTGGCTGCGCTTCTCTTGCCAGGGGTTAATCATCTTGAACACCTCCGGCGTTCATAAACATACTGTTGGTTACTCCATCTTTACTGCCATTCTCGCGACTATATATTTTACGGATTTGTCCGCTGATAGTCAGTATGAATGGGGTAAGATCAGGATCTAGGAATTAATAAGAAACTTATAGAAGACTTTTTAGTAGCATGAGGTCAGATGAATGGATCGGATTTGGGTAGATTGTATTTCACACATCAGGATTACTGGTGGAAGTGAAATTTCATTTTCAGGAAATTATATTAATTTGGGACCAAAACAACGGATGTCTTATGAACAAAATATACTCCTTCTACGCACTACTGTTATCCTTATGGGCCCTCATCCCAGTGCAAGCTCAGTCTCCGGCTACCGACGCCGCGGTTCCGGGTAATATCGTCACGTACCAACCCGCATCTTCCGGGAAATACATAGGCTCCCCCAGCCTGGTGATTTTGCCCAACGGAGATTATGTGGCTTCACACGATTTTTTCGGACCCAACAGTTCAGAATGGGCTCAGGCTGAGACAAATATTTATATTTCCTCCGACCAGGGCAAAACCTGGAAACTGAACAGCACCATCTCTGGTGCATTCTGGAGTTCATTGTTTGTACATCGGGATACCTTATACCTATTGGGGCCCGACCGTCACCATGGGACCGTGATGATTCGCAAATCTTCAGACGGTGGACATTCCTGGACCACTCCAACCAACCAACGTAACGGAGTGATTTTACGGGGCGAATTTCATTGTGCCCCCATGCCTGTTGTTCATTATAAAGGCCGATTGTGGAGACCGATGGAAACCGCCCATGGCCCTGTACTGCAATGGGGCAAACGATATGGTGCCATGGTCATGTCGGCAGCGGAAGACGCAGATCTTCTGAATGCTGATTCCTGGCAAACCAGTAACGTGCTGTATTACGATAGCACCTACCTGGACGGGCAGTTTGGTGGCTGGCTGGAAGGGAATTTTGTCGTGGGCCCAGATGATCAGTTGTGGGAAATACTTCGGGTCAGCGTACAACCGGGACAACAGGAACAAGCCGCCATGATCCACATCGATGAGGATGGTAAAAAACTGAGTTTTGATCCGGAATCTGACTTCATTGACTTCCCGGGAGGTAGTAAAAAATTCGTTATTAAATACGACGACAGATCAGGTCAGTACTGGACTTTGGTCAATAACATACCAGCTAAATATCTTCGTCAATATCCGGACAGAAATCCATCACGTTTTCGAAACGTACTGACGCTCCGAAAATCCAAAGACCTTATCCACTGGAAAGATGTAAAGGTCATTCTGGAACATCATGACGTACTCCATCATGGATTCCAATACGTAGATTGGCTGATTGAAGGGGATGATATTATATTCCTCTCCAGGACCGCATTCTTCGACGGGGAAAACAATGCCCACAACAATCACGATGCCAACTTCCTGACCTTCCACCGTATCCGGGATTTCAGGAAATTGTAAGGGGGGAGTTCCAGTCTGCGATCAGTTCACTACAGGCTGAAATTCCCATCTGTAGGTTTGCACCTCTCCATCATTGATTCCAAATAATAAATATTTCTGCTCTGTATTTATCTCCACTGGCAGTACACTGCGAACCTCGCCCGAAAGATCGAGTCCGCTTTCCACCGGTGAAACGGGTTGAAATTTCAATTGTCCCATATTGCGCAGCAATACGCCATGATTCGATTCAATCTCACCGATTTTGACTCTGTTGTACCGGCTGTTACCCGCCAGGATGATATCCTGATCGCCGTCGTCATCCACGTCCATCGTTTCGATTACAAACACCGGGGCTACTTGTGCATGGGAAGGCAAAGACCTGACCTCCCACTGTCCATCAACCAGGTCGAGAATATGAGTGGACAGAATCTGTGCCGAATCGGATTGATGATCAGGCAATTGTTTCAGCAATTCCTGCATATTCATTTCTCCATAAGCGTGGTAACTCTGAAAAGTCTTCTTGAGAAAGGATAACTGACCGGTCAGGTCATCCCGGGAAACATAAGGATACGACACGCCGTCTATATAGTAGCTCAGCACAGGATCAATCTCTCCATTGTTATCAAAATCACCATAATACAAAATCAGAGGCTCCTCCGGCGTGGCCTTCCACGAGCTGTTTTCACCCCAGTTCCCTACCACGATCTCTTTTTCAGGATCATCATCCAGATCAGCAACCTTTAAAGCCGTTATCAACCCCTTAAGAGGTGACCGGCCGGTCATTTCCCATTGGTTACCCGTGTATTTCCAAATCTCCACAGGTTGCCATTCGCCACCCAGGATCAGTTCCGATTGACCATCCGCATCCACGTCTTCCCATGCAGCAGCCATGCAAATAAAATCACCAAACGGCAGGTCCGCATCCAGATCCCAGCTTCCGTCAGGTCTGTTCCACAGGATGACATTTCCACCAGGTAAGGGATACTTCTGAGCTTTGTAGGCAGAACCCAATAGGATGTCAATAGTCCCATCCCCATTGAAATCTCCCGTCAAAAGTACAGAGGAATGCCGGATGACTTCTGGAAAATCACCATTGCGAACCAGGTTCCCCCGACCGTCGTTGAAATAACTTCTGAGTAAATAATGCCCATCTCCGTCCGGAAAATGATTTCCTCCGGAAGCGATTAACACGTCGGGGCTGCCATCATTATCGAGATCCGTGATGGCAATTGCCACATCTTCATACATCGCATCTTCATCAAAAACCCTTGCAGAAGAATGTGGTAATAGCATACCATTGGGGTGGCCCCGGAATAGTTGAGTAGCCTGTCCGCTACCTCCTCCGATTATCACATCAGTAAGACCATCACCGTTCAGGTCTCCACTCGCCATAGGTGGTCCGGTACGGGAATAGAACCTGGGCAATAACGATTGGACGCCAAAGTCGCTAAAACGGTTCTCTTGATGCGTATAAGTTATCACCGAATCCGGTGTGAAAAATGGATTTTCAGCCTTATTCAATACTCGTTGTACGGCCTTCACCCCCTGGCCCTGTATAAGAGCCTGATAACGGTCAATGGAATCTATCTGAAACAATTCACTCCGGCCATCCGGCCAATGTACGATCAGTGAATCGACCGTTGTTAATTCTCCCAGTCCAAAATGGACCATATGTTCTACCGAAGATTGAAATCCCCTGCTCGGATACAATTCCCGAACCATGATAAGATCACCTACGTACAGAGCTACTTCTGTCCCGATTGCGGGCTGGGCGTCTTGCCGGACCAGAGGTTTGATTCCCAGAAAATGCCCGGCGTTTTTCTCCCGGGCCATATTTTTATAGATCGATGCGAACTGATTCACATTGTTGATGACTAAATCGAGGTCCCCATCTCCATCCAGATCTCCGTATGCTGATCCATTTGACAACTCCGGATCGACGAAGCCCCATTCAGCACTTACATCGGCGAATCCATGGCCGGCTTCATTCTTATATATTTTATTGGCCACGGCTATCTCCGGCATATGTTCGATCATTTGCTCGATGGGTATGTCGCGCTCCCGGATATCCGGATTCTCAATTTTGAAATTCATGGCATAATTCATGAAATCCATATTGGTGTAATCCCGGGCATAGCCGTTGCTTACAAAGATATCCGGCCAACCATCCAGATCATAATCGCTCATCAGCGCTGACCAGGACCAGTCCGAATTGGAAATACCGGCCATTTGACCCACTTCCTTAAACCGGCCATTCCCCTGATTGAGCTGAAGCATATTGCGCATATTCTGCTTATAGAAATTACGATCCAGCAACAGTTGGTACTTATTGAAATTATCAGCTCCCGACATCAATTTGATCCGGTAATTGTCCTGTGGCAGCATATCGAGTGACAAGATATCGGTCCTCCCGTCATTGTTCACATCCCCTACGTCCGATCCCATGGAAAACAGGGAAGTATAATCAATCCTGGATCGCAGTTGCTCCTCATATGTCCCGTCTTGTTGGTTGATATAAAGGTAATCTTCTTCGTTGAAATCATTACTGACATAAATATCCGGCCAACCGTCATTGTTGAAATCAGATACCGCCACCCCCAGACCAAAACCCAGCACATTATTGACCAGGCCGGCTTCATTGGAAATATCGACAAATTTCCCGTCTCGTTGTTCATACAGCTTGTGGCTAAAGAGTTGGTTCTCCTGTTTTTTAAGGTGTTCGATATCGGCGGTAAAATTGGCGTACATCGGAATGGAATGATTGAGCAGATACATATCGAGATCACCATCCCGGTCAAAGTCAAAGAAGGTGGCCTGGGTGGAATACGCCTGATCATCGAGTCCGTATAATTTCGCTGATTCTGTGAAACTGACCTGACCATTGTCATCGACTCCGTCGTTGATAAAAAGAAGGTTTCTGCGGGCATCTGCGCTGTTGGCTGCAGACCGGCATACGTAGATATCCAGCCAGCCGTCATCGTTCACATCAGCCATAGTCACCCCGGTATTCCAAAAACCTGCTGCCTCTACCCCCGCTTCAGCCGCTCGATTCTCAAAATTAAAGTTTCCCTGATTGATGTAAAGATGGCTAGCTACCATATTCCCGGTCAGATAAATATCCGGAAGGCCATCGTTATCTACATCACCTATGGCCACCCCACCTCCATTGTAAAAATAGGTGTAATTGAGCACGTTAAACTCTTCGGTCTCTACCAACGTGTTTTTGAACTCAAGACCGGATTGCTTCGGGGCTATTTTTTCAAACATCGTATCTCCTTCCTGCTGGCAACTTGTTACCGTAAGGGTAATCACAACCGCCAGACTCAACCACTTTAATGCCTTCATTACTTTATTTTTTGGGCCTGTATCAAATACAAATTATTAAACACTTTACCAACCATGTGTAAAAAAGTCATACCTGTTGAGATCGTCAACAGGTATGATCCGAACATCTAGAGTTCCATATTTTCCAATTCCATATGGAAGGTTTACTTCTTATCCCACCACAACTTCGTCGTTCCGGCATCCGGTCCGCCCAGCAAATTATTGATCGCATCCATCACAGCTTCTTCGTTGGTACTGTATTCTGTCTCTGCATAAGTGATTCTTCTGGGAATTTCATCTACAGAAATATTGGGATTATCACTGTTGAGCCGGGGATATAGAGTAGGATAACCGGTCCGGCGTCGCTCAGCATAAGCTTCCCAACTATTGGGGTACAGGGCGATCCATTTTTGAGTAATAATCTGCTCCAACTGACTTTCTTTATCTGCTCCGGCATTGTAGGAAATCGGAACTGTAGAAATGGCAGTACCTTCATCTCCTGTTTTATAAGACCCTGGTGTTGAACTGCTGCTCACATAATCGTTACCAGACATATCCGATCCATCCATGCCATTTTCCATCATGGACATTGCTATGCCCTGATTGTACAACTCCTCCGCAGTGCCACCCATATTCCAGCCTTCCAGAGCACCTTCTGCCCGTAAGAAATACACTTCAGAAGCTAATAGGATAGGCCAGTCGGGTCCTGAAGCTGCCGGGTCTGTGTATTGTGCGGCCATATCCGACATCAAATCGTTGAATGGTATGGATTGCTTGTCGGTTTTACTCTGTCCATTGCGCATACCTTCATATGGGAATTCAATTCCTGCAGGATCATCGGAAGGATCAGGCTGAGAAGACGGTGCAAAAAAGTTGGTCACCCGCGGATCTTTATACCCTTTCAGTATACTTTCCATATCAGCACTCATCCGGAACTCCCCCCACTGTGTAATGACCGTATAATTATTTTTCCAATCGGTGCTGGTCGAGGCCAATGCATTCTGATCTACGCTTTCAATTACGCCATCTGCGATGGCTTTTTCAGCCTGAGCTTTTGACAAAGCGGGATCTACATACTTCACACGCATCGCCAGTCGCAGCCGAAGGGAATTGGCAAACCGAAGCCATTTATCCACAGAACCTGAAAAGACGATATCACTATTCCCCACCAGGGAAGTACCTCCAGCATTGGCTTTTAACAACGCAACTGCTTCATCCAGCGTACTAAAGAAATCTTTATAAATTGATTCCTGACTGTCAAAATAAACGATCTTTTCACCGTTCCCGAAATTGGAATATGGGATTGCTCCCCAGTAATCCGTGACGCGGTGATAGGCAAAGACCCGCCAGGTTTTCATGATCGCATTCTCGATATCCAGACCATTTTCTACCGCATAATCCTCGGCATATTTGATCGATGGAAAAGACCGGCTGTAAAAACTACTGTAAGCCCCATTGATCCAACCCCCGACCAGAATAAATTTATCCGAATCAAAGTTAGGCGCGGTGGTGGCAAAATAATTGGCATAAATATCGGCAAATAGCGAATGCCCAAGCTGGAATGCCCCCCGGTTGTCCAATCCAAGATAAAGCGGATTGTACAGTGCACCGGCAACTACCAGCGGATAGGAACTCAGATCAAGGTTGTCAGAGGTCAGTGTCTTGGGATTAGTATTTATTTCATCAAAATCTTTCGTACAGGAATAATTCCCCACCACGACCAGGACCAGGATAATAAATGGATATATTAACTTCATTTCATTCTTGATTTTCAATATGTTTTACAGATTTATTCTCAGTGACAATCCAAAATTCCGGACGGTTGGGGGTGCAAATGCTTCCCTTCCTTCCGCAGAGTTTGCAGTACCCACCATGATCTCAGGGTCAAAATATTCTGCTTTATTGGTTATGAAAAACAGATTCCTTCCCACCAGTGACAAACTGATTTTATTCCCCGGGAAATTGTACCCAAGGATCATCTCCCGCATCCGGATATTGGAAGCATCTTTCACAAATGCTTCACCCACTGGTGTATTCCGGCCGCCGACATGGTTGTAATATATTTCAGGATCAACGGAGATATTGTTTGGTGATCCATCCTGAGTGACCACCTCCTGGTCAGAGAAAATGTCCTGACCAAACACTATACCACTTTCCCTTCCCAAAGTGGTATAATCCATCAGACCATCTGAAGCTACGATCGCTTCAGTGAAAGAAATCGTAGTTCCGCCCTGACGTATGTCAATCAGGAAACTGAAATTGAAATCTTTGTAAGTGAATGAGTTACGTATACCACCCAGCCAATCTGGGGTAAAGTTGGCCACGGGCACATTCTTTCCTGGAGTGATCATTGGAAGCCCATTCACGTCCACGATAATCCGATTCTGTGCATCACGGACAAAACCCCTGGATACCACCGTTCCGAAGGGTTTCCCCACTTGCAGCAAATAATCCCTAATAAATCCGCCTCCAAGATTGAGTTCATCGAATCCTTCAGCAATTTCCAGGACCTCACTCCTGTTCGCAGCGAAATTGAAGTTCAGATCCCAGGTAAAATCCCCCGATGTGAGGGGAGAAAATCCGATCATAACTTCTACACCGTTATTCTGAATGTCGGCGCCATTCTGAAAAAGCGAAGTAGCACCGGAAGCGGGTGGAATCGGCGTACTAAACAACTGGTCAAAGGTATTGGTCTTATAATATGTCAGGTCCAATCGAAGATTGTTATTGAACATTCTACTGGCCAGCCCAAATTCGAGTGACCGTGTAGTCTCCGGCAAAAGATTGGTCGCTGGCAGCGTAGAGCTTAAAATGATGGTACCAAAATTGATCGATGCGCTTCTGGACAACCGATATGGGTCCGTGTCGCTCCCAACTTCTGCCCAGGAACCTCTCAATTTCAGAAAATCCAGCCAGGAGGGCATCGTCATCAGATCACTCAGTACAGCAGTCAGACCCACTGACGGATAAAAATACGATCTGTTGTCCGCAGGCAGGGTCGAACTCCAGTCGTTACGCCCCGAAATATCAAGGTATAATCCGTCAAAAAATCCCAACTCCATGAAAGCGTAAACGGATTGCACCTCTTTGGTACTGTATCCTTCGCCCGGCCGGGGATCACTTGTGTTGGCCAGTGAAAACAAATTGGCAATCTGAAAATTGTCCCCACCTCCTGTCAAGGCGTCGTATTTATACTGCCGGTTATTGGCTCCCAGATTAAAATCCAGACTAATGTCAGAGGTCAGTTGCTTATTATAATTCAACAACACGTCTGAATTCCATTCGTAACTGTAATTGAAGTTTTTACTGTAAGTCCCATTGTTACCTGTTGTATAAGTGTCGTTGTGGCGAAAATATTCACTGAAATTATTGACCCGGTCAAGCGCTGACCGCCCCAGGATAGAAATATTTTCTGTGAGTTCGTACTTGAGTGACACCATACCGATCACACGTTCCCTGAGGTTTGGGTTTTTTACATTGTTGATGGTCCAGTAAGGGTTACCACCTCCGTTGAACCTGGGCAGCCAGTAATGCTGGACGGTTTGTGCATTATCATTGACAAACTGATAGTGTTCGATATCCTCCGTGCGGATATTGGGTGGCAATTTGTACAGGTAACGAACCGGGTTGTCAAAGTTTTCACCCTGCGCCAGTACATTATCAAAATCATCCCGTATATAATTGACCTTGGCATCGAGGTAAAGACCACTGACCAATTCGGAATTAAACCGTGCGTTGAGGTTGTGGCTGTTCAGGTTATTATTGGGAACAATACCCCGCGCATCGGTATAAGTGTAAGATAGATAAGTGCTTGAATTATCGTTCTTGATCGTAGCTGACAGGTTCGCAGCCGCTTCATATCCGGTCTGGAAAAAATCTTCGATATTATTGGGCTGGGATTCCAGTGTATAATTAGTGCCACCGTACTTGTCCTGCAGATATTGTGGATCGTTGGACCAGTGTGGCACTTGTTGTCCTGAAATTCTGGGTCCCCAGGAAGTAGTTGCCGCCGGAGCATAATTTCCGGCTGATCCCTGAGCGTACTCGGACTGGGTTTTCAGCAAATGAATCGGAGAACTAGCCTGGAATGTAAAATTAGCCGAAGTGGTAACGCCATTGGGTGCGCCCATTCCGGATTTAGTAGTCACGATGATGGCTCCGTTACTGGCCCGACTACCATACAGCGCAGCAGCATTAGCGCCCTTCAGGACCGTAATTTCCTGTATATCGTCCGGGCTGATATTGGATATATTCCCGTTCAACACGATTCCATCCACTACATAGAGCGGCTCACTGGTTCCGGAAATTGACCGGTTACCCCTGAGCAATACCTTGTTCCCTGCACCCACACCTGATCCGGAGGGGGTGACCGAAAGCCCTGCCACCTTACCGGATAAGGAGCTTGTGATATTGACACTTCGTGCCTGTGTCAGTTCCTCCGTCCCCACATTCTGGGCACTGTACGTCAGAGATTTACGCTCTCGGGATACACCAAGCGCTGTAACAACCAATTCGCTCAATTCCACTCCGGATGACAGCATAACATCGATCACCGAACGCCCATTCACATTGATGGTCTGAGACTGATAGCCAGTATAACTGACCACCAGGACCGCATTTGCATCGGGCACTTCGATCGAATACTTACCGTCAAAATCCGTGATCGTTCCAGACCCGGGGTCATTCTGCAAACTGATGTTGGCTCCGATCAAAGGCTCTCCTTCCCCATCCGTGACCGTTCCGGTTACCTGCAGTTGTGCCCACAGGGGTACCATGAAAATCATGGTAAAAGACAAAAGCAATAATTTCTTCATAGTTGTTAGTAATTGTTTTTGTAAGCTTCAGCTTATACTCATTAACGTATATTAAATTTTTATTTTATGCCTAATCATATGCACAAGTGTATGTAACCCAGAAAAATAAGGGATTTTGAGGTCGCATTTTCACATCTTATTCCATTAATGCCACACTAAATGTATAATATATTTTCTCATTTTGTGAATGATTCCCTAAATTTTTTTTTCAAACCCAACTGACGGGTCTACCTCTTAAGGGTTATAGAAATTTTTTACTAACTTTCTACCAAAAATATGCTTCACATTTTTTTAAAACGTTATCGAACTATGATGTATATACATCTGATTGCTGGTTTAACAATCCTCTTTTCATTTTGCTCATCATTCACCACCGCGCAAACGCCCTATCCGTTACGAGGGCTGTGTATTGCAGCGCCTGCGCCGGATGGAGTGGATGAGTTTGTCGCTTTTATAGATCTGGAATTAAAAGAAGCCGGTGTCAATACGCTGATTTTAAGAATTGATTATCGGTATCAATACAAATCTCATCCTGAGCTGGTCGATATCTCTGCGCTCAGTAAAGACCAGGTCAAAATGCTGGTTGAAGTATGCCGAAAAAATAACATTCGGCTGATCCCTCAAATCAACCTGCTCGGCCACCAATCATGGCATTCATCAATAGGAAAATTACTGGAAGTTTATCCGGAATTTGATGAGACACCTGGCATCAACCTCCCCGAAAAATATGAATGGCCAAACGATGACGGGCTGTACTGCAAAAGTTATTGTTCCCTACATCCGAAAGTCCATGAGGTTGTCTTTGATCTGGTCGATGAAATCGTGGACGTCTTCGAAGCGGATGCCTTTCATGCCGGACTGGACGAGGTATTCTACATAGGACATCAGGACTGCCCTCGTTGCAATGGCCATGATCCGGCGGTACTTTTCGCCGATGAGGTCAACCACATCTCTGATCATCTGGGCCGTCAGGGAAAAGAGCTGTGGATGTGGGGAGACCGGCTGATCGACGGAAAAACGACCGGCATCGGAATGTGGGAAGGCAGTTACAATAACACGTGGAGAGCCATCGACCGGATCAACAAAAACGTGGTCATTTGTGACTGGCACTATGAACGGGCCGATCCTACCGCAGCCTTTTTTGCGGCCAAAGGCTTTAGAGTAGCTACCTGTCCCTGGCGCAATCCCGGGATTGCAGTCCGCCAGGAAGAAATGATGCGATCATTTATCAACAATTCCACGCCGGATATGAAAGAGCGGTATCTTGGTATGATACAGACCGTCTGGTCATCAGCAGAACGATTTATGGAAGAATATCGCCAGGCTACACCATCCGGCACAGAACATACTTCCGGACAATGTTTTAAAATACTAAGCGCAAAATGGAAATGACCGGAATCCACCTGTCATCCCGGAAATTTTAATACATTTGAACCTGAGGACTGGCCCAACACAATCATTTAAAAAATTCCGATGAGTCTAAAAGATCTCCACATCACCGGCACCTACACCGATCAATACCAATTAACCATGGCACAGGTGTATTTTCTGGACCACCAACAGGACAATACTGCCATTTTTGACTACTATTTCAGAAAATTACCATTCGATGGAGGCTATGCAGTATTTGCCGGGCTGGAGGATGTGCTGGAAATTCTGGAAAACCTGCGATTTGAGGAAGAGGATATCCGGTTTCTGCGGGAACTGGGTCTGAACCCTGACTTTCTGGAATACCTCAAAGGTTTTCGATTCCGGGGTACTTTATATGCCAGCCGGGAAGGAGATCTGGTGTTTCCGACACGGCCGATTCTTACAGTGCAGGCATCGATAATCGAAGCCCAGATAGTCGAAACCGTTCTGCTCAATATTCTCAATTTCCAAACCCTTATAGCCACGAAAGCCAACCGGATCCGACAGGTGGCAGGGGATTGTCGACTGGTCGATTTTGGATTGCGCCGGGCTCAGACTCTGGGGGGGTACTCGGCAAGCCGGGCGTGTATGATCGGAGGCTTTGACGGTACGAGCAATACGATGGCGGGTCGCGATTATGACATTCCTGTATCGGGCACTATGGCACATTCATTGATACAAAATTATGAGGACGAACTGACCGCTTTCCGCACCTTTGCCCGACACCGGCCGGATGATTGTGTGCTACTCGTCGATACCTATGACACGCTCCGAAGCGGGATTCCACATGCGATCACCGTTGGCAGGGAGATGGAAAAAGAAGGGCATCGGCTGACAGGGATTCGGTTGGACAGTGGCGACCTGGCCTACCTGGCCAAAGAAGCCCGAAAGATGCTGGATGAAGCCGGTTTGGACTATGTCCAGATTGCTGCTTCCAACCAACTGGACGAATATGTGATCCGCAGCCTCAAATCTCAAGGCGCACCTATTGACCTTTTTGGTGTAGGCACCAATCTGGTAACCGGCCAACCCGATGCCAATCTGGACGGAGTGTATAAACTGTGTTACTCCATTCAGAAACCCCGGATGAAAATTTCTGAGAACCCAAAGAAAATGAACCTGCCCCATCACAAACAGGTTTTGCGGACCTATCGACCGGATGGTCAATTCTATGGCGCAGAGGTGATAGCGTTGTTCAATGAAACTCGGGTGGAACGTATGCACCACCCTTTCGATGAAACCAAAAATATGTCGATTAAGGAATATAAAATGGAACCCTTACTTCACCAGGTCATGAAAAATGGGAAAAGGATAATCCCACCGCAAACCTGGCGGGAAATCAAAGCTTACAATCAATCACAAATGGAAAAATTACCCTCAGAATACAAACGCTTTGACAATCCCCACCTATATAAAATAGGGATCAGTAGCCAACTGAAATCTGAACGGGATCGATTGGCCAGCACCCTCAGGAAAAATAATTAGATACCCTATTTTAGTTTCTGTAATGAACCGGATTTCACTTCTGATATTATTAATGATAAGCTTGTATTGCAGTACCAGTTTATCTTTTGGACAATCCTCTTCAAACGACTCTATGAAAGAACTCTCTATACCCAAAATACCAGACTCGGGTGACACCTCGCTCATTGCGATAAAGGAAAAACTGGAAAAATATGCTCCTTTGTATAAGGTGGATGTCGTCAATTGGCCTGATTATCCCTATCAGCCGGACGTACGATTCCGGATCGGCCATACCGGTGATAACATCTGTCTTGTCTTTTATGTCACGGAGGACCATGTTCTGGCGCGCCATATGAACACGAACAGCTCCACCCATAAGGATTCCTGCGTGGAATTTTTCCTCTCACCACGAAAAGACGAAAATTATTACAACTTTGAATTCAACGCCATCGGAACTACTCACCTCGCGTATGGGAACAATGTCCGTCAACGGACATTCATCGAACCGGATCTGATCACTACATTGATTCGCAATCAATCCAGTCTGGGGTCTGAGCCTGTGGATATCCGTGGCGGTCGAACTTCCTGGGATCTCACGGTTGTTATACCGGCAGCCATATTGGTCCATGACCCGATGGAAGAACTGTCAGGGCAAACCATGATGGCGAATTTTTTCAAATGTGGCGATGAAACGGATACGCCTCACTTTCTGAGTTGGAATCCGATCGGCACCTCACAGCCCAGCTTTCATCAGCCCACTTATTTTGGACGGGTGGTGTTTGAATAAGCACGTATTAAATCCAGGATTCCTGACCTCACGTAAATTACCTTGTCGCGATTTTGTCAGATGAGATATTTGAACCCACTTCGGGGTTCGGTAATCTAGACCTACTACCCCCGGCTGCACTTCGTTGGCCGGGGGTTATTAACCTTGAACACCTTTGGCGTTCATAAGCATACTGTTGGTTACTCCATCTATACGGCCATCTTCGCGACAATCTGTTTTACGGATTTATCCGCTGAAATTCAGTAT
>CBFGVZ010000094.1:0-13695 GCA_965652315.1 uncultured Saprospiraceae bacterium
TATGCTTCAGAATTGGGATTAATTAGTTCCAGGTTCCGCAGCTCTATATTCAATCACAACCTCGCCAGCTCCTTACCAATTTTCTCCTGTTCCTGGTCGATATTTCGGTAAATCATTTCCATCTGTTCCAATTCTCTTCCTTCTTCCAGAATCAGTTGATCAAATTCTGTGAACTGATGCTCGATTTTTTCCTTGATCTGATTGATGTATTCGTCGAGTTTTTGAGTGAGTTCGTTCTCGATCTTTTTACGGGTCAGTTTTATTTCTTCCTTGAACCGGCGCATTATTTTGCCTTTTTTGATGCCGGTAGTGATGCCCGCAAAAAGCAGACCGACCGCGGTGATTAACCCCCCGGTGATATCAAATACCGAACCCTGGGTGACGGCGGTCAGGATGATCCCGATCACCGCGAGTCCACTCCCTGTAGCCAGGTTGGGGGTGATGGAAGAACTTTCCTCGATCAGTTCGGTATCGACGAAGTTTTCGGAATTTCGGATAAAGTCCTGGAACGATTTCTGTAATTCCTCGATAATGAGCCTTCGACGTTCTGCGATGTGTCCGAACAGTTCATCGTTATCTTTGAGGATGGTTTTGTTTTTCAGAATCTTGAGCTCGACCACCTTGGCCATGTTCTGGATGTTGTCCGCCAGGTCGCTTACGCCATCATGGAGCCGATCCGACATCTCGATTTTAAGATTTTTTTCCAAATCAGTTTTTATTTCTCCCAGCCATACGCGTGGAGATTCATTCCGGTTGAAAATCGACTTGAAGGATTTGCTCACCAGACGAAAGAAGGACAATCCATCACGAAGGTCCCGTTCTGCGATCATGGTGGCTTTATCATACCCGGTCAGTAGGTTTTTGATTAGGGTCTTCACCTGATTCTGTGCCTTTCCGACGTGCTCATTGAGGGTATCGTCCACTTCAGCTCGGAAAGCCACATCACTGTCATATTGGGCTTTCCTGGTTTGTAATCCGGCATTGATCTTTTCGTTGAGGGTGGATACCATTTCGAGTAAATTCTCGATTTTGAGCCGGTAGGCATGGATTCCGGTAATATTTTTCTCAAGGTAATCCCGAAGCGGTAAAAATCCGCTTTCCTCTTGGTTTCCTTCCAGTTCTCTCAGAGCAGATACGGCAAAGACACGGGGTTCCGGAACGTTGTGCTTGATGGCTTCGCGTTTCACTCCGTTGAGGTTTATCGCGAGGTCGTTTTCATTAATAAGGTCTTTTTGCTGTAGCACGAATATCACCTTCTTTTTCCATTCAGTATTGATGTAGGTTAGGAAATCCCACGCACTTTTCCGATAAGGATTTTTCGCCTCAAATACAAAAACGACGAGATCCGATACGGGGACAAACCGCTCGGTGATTTCCTGGTGGTGATCGACGATGGTATTGGTTCCCGGGGTATCCACGATGGAGATTTCCCGGAGGATGGGGTCGGGAAAATAGATTTGTTTGAGATATTCGTTGATGACAATCTCATCCCGGGTTTCACCGTATTTGATCTGTTGGATCACATCTGTTTTGGGGTCGGGTGCCACTGCACAAATTTCCTCATCGGTGCTGAGCAGTGCGTTGATAAAACTGCTTTTTCCTGCTTTGACCTCGCCTACGATCACGAAGAGGAAGGGTTCATCCATCCGGAGTCGAAGTTCGTCGATCGTGCTCCGAATGTCGCTATTGTCGATCCGCTGGGATTGCTTGGCTAGTTTTTCGACCAGAGCCTTCAGTCGTTCGAAATAAGGGAGGAGTCTTTTTTCAGTCAATGCAGCCATAGAGGAAGAATTTTACTCAAAGTTACGGATAAATTAATTTACAATTGTCAATGGGTGTTGACCGAAGGAATGCCAGAATTATCATGATTCTTCTGGATAGTACCATATCATGTCTGACTCGTTGTATGAGTATGCCGGAAATACCCCTTATTAATCATTGAATGATTCGACAAAATTCATCCTGTCTGTTGATTTACCCAATCGTAGTACGCCGGGTTGCATTCCACTTCCCGGATCAGTATGCAGGGCAAATCATAAGGGTGAAAATCCTGAAGCCGGCTGAGTAACCGATCCTTCAGGTCTTGGGATGATTTCATGTAGATTACATATTCCCCTTCACCATAGGACTCGTGATTCCAGAAATACTGGCTGTGAACAGACCAGGAAACGCCACATGCTATCAAACGTGAGTCAAGAAGCTGCGCGATCAATTTTTCCGCGCTTTCCTGATTAGCTACGGTGGTATAACAGGTGATGATTTTCGGCAGCGACATCAGGACAGGATTTGAGTCATTTCGATAAGGCTCTTCTTGGGACTTTTGTCCATTGAAATAGCGTCTGAAAATTCAGTAAAGACTACTTCATCGTTGATGATTCCGACGGCTTTGTTGTAATTCCCTTCGAGCAGGGCTTTTACGGCGGACGCACCCAACCGGGATGCCAGTACGCGATCGTGACAGGAAGGGGCCCCGCCCCGTTGTAAATGACCGATGATCGTCACTTTTGATTCCAGTTCGGGCAAATGAGTCGCTACTTCTTCTGCTATTTTCGCTGCACCACCATTCTTGTTTCCTTCGGCTACGATAACCAGGCTGAATAATTTTCCGCGTTTCATACCCTTTCTCAATTGGTTGACCAATCCATCGATCGATACATTGGTCTCCGGTATCAGAATACCTGTAGCACCGCTTCCGATCCCCGTATGCAACGCCAGGTGTCCGGTATGCCGGCCCATCACCTCGATGAAAAACACCCGATTGTGACTGTCAGCTGTATCCCGGATTTTGTCCACCGCATCAATGGCGGTGTTGAGCGCGGTATCAAATCCGATGGTGAAATCCGAACCATAAATATCGTTGTCAATGGTGCCTGGGATCCCCATCATCGGGATATCATATTCCTGTGAAAATATCATGGCGGCGGTGTAGGTCCCGTTGCCACCGATCACCACGCATGCATCGATATCGTGCGCTTTTAATGTTTCATAAGCCTTTTGCCGGCCTTCAGGCGTGAAAAATTCATAACTGCGGGCGGTTTTTAGGATGGTCCCTCCCCTGTGAATGATATTGCCTACTTCATTCCTTTCAATGCGTTTGATTGTTCCTTTGATCATCCCATCGTACCCACGGTAGATCCCATATACATGTTTGCCGAAGTGTGCCGAAGTCCGGACTACACTTCGAATAGCTGCATTCATACCCGGAGCGTCACCTCCTGAAGTCATTACGGCGATCCGGTTAATGGCCTTGTCACTCATGCTGTAATTCCTTGTAATGATATTTTTCTAATTCTAACATCGGGCGAGTTACAAACTTACCCGGTTTCAATCCTTGAGCCTCAAGGGTTTCGATCAGGATTTCCCTGAAGTACTCCGAAATTGAGCCCACAAAGTTAACCGGAAGTTTGTCATTTTCGGGATATTTGGACAGATAATTTTTGATCAATGCCTCGAAAGAGCCGCGGATTTCACCCCTCACGGCCGGATTATCCTGATAGGTGCCGGCGATCCGCGTGAACGATGCCAAATATCGGTTGGGGCGGGCGTGATTGTATAGTTTTTTGACAAACTTTGATCGGTCTGCCAGTTTTTTATCCAGTTTGGATCGGATTTCATCGGGAAGCGAATCGGAGTAATACAGTTTGATCAACCTCGTGCCGATGTCCACTCCACCCCCTTCATCGCCGATAAGATAACCAAATCCCTGGTAATTAGCCTTGATTTCCCGGCCGTCGAAATAACAGGAGTTGGATCCCGTTCCAAGTATGCAAACGATTCCCTTCTCGTCACCGACCGTAGCACGGACCGCAGCGAGCATATCACCCTCCAGAGATAAATCAGCCTGGGGAAAATATTTCCGATAGATTTTCCGGAGTAGTTTCTGTTGCTTTGCACCACTGACACCAGCACCATAGTGGTATATTTTCAAAATTTTGGCTGGTTCCTCCAATCGTTCACTGCCTGCCCGGATGTGTTTTTCAACATCTTTACGCGAAAGCGTGGACGGATTTATTCCATGGTCTGAGAATGAAATTTTACGACCCGGTGAGATGAGCAGTGACCAGTCGCTTTTGGTCGATCCGCATTCCAGAATCAATATCATTTGGGTTTTTTTGTTTTTGCAAAAATAACAATTTAATAAGTAATGTGGCCAGGTGAGAGGATGGAACGCCCTGACCTTACGGTCATTTTTCCATCTGAAATACAAACCGGCACCATTCAGGTTTTTTGAACGGTATGTCCCACCAGCCTTTGTAGACGATCCGGGTCGGCACATAACCTTCTGTATAGCGCCTGACCTGGATATCCATCGATACATCAAATGCGTAGAGGATGGTTTTGTACGCCAGTCGATAGGACCGGCTGAGTACCTGTCTGGTTTTTTGGTCAAATACCGTAATGAGTTCTTTGATCACCGTTTCATTTTCCGGCCGGTTCGGATCGGCTGTGATCCGGAACTGATATACCGGCTGTGCGAAGGTGGTGGTGTCCAGCTTCAGACTATAGTCATACTTGTCCTTTTGTGCTTCCGAAAAAATAGCGGTTTTATCGCCCATCAACGGGAGATCAATATCCGAGCCGGGGGAAAACAATAAAAGTTTGAGGTCCTGAATGTATTTTTCCATCCGGCTGCCGGTTCGTTTCCGGTCGGAGACATCGTTATCCCATCCCACCGGTACCCGCACAGGATGATCGGTAAAAAAAATCCGATCGTACATCCGGGCGGTGTAATAAAGGTATTCCCCATTTCGGTCAATGAAATTGCGATCGATGTGTTCTTCTATAATTTCGTTGGTGCGCATCCCGTCCCGAATATGTTGCACCCGAAGTGATCGCATAAAGGTATGTGGGATCCAGTCTGGTTTGTAAAAATACAGTTCGGAAATGAATCGGTAATTCACACGGCGCAGTCGCTGAAAAGCGCGATAAAAGGTGGTATCATGTACGGTCTGGGCGATCATGGATTTTATGTCCGGTACGGACTGATCAGCGGTGACCGTCATGGAGTCCAGAATGAGCACCGCATAAATTTGATCCACGAGACTGTCGGTTTGGGCACTAGCCGGAATGGCTGGCAAGAACCAAAATAAAAAGAGTAAAAGTGAAACCAGAAATTTGGGTATACGAAACTCGTTTCCAGATTCCTGAAGTCTACGGTACAGCAAGTGTGTGAGGATTCCGGGATTAAATATTTTTCTTGAATTCTTCAATGGCCCGACGCTCTTTTTTGGTGGGTCTTCCAGCTCCTTTTTCCCGGAATTCTCCCTGACTTTTGCCTATATACCATTGATCAAATTTTTTCAGTTCCTCGGCTGGTGTAATGTCTTCATAACAATCCGCAGCCAGCGAAGCAGACACTCTTTTGCGAATGACTTCCCGGACGATGAACTCATACAAAAACCGATTTTTGTTGACCCCAATATGATCACCATTTACCACCGAAGTGGATGCCTTGGATTTTACCCCATTAACGGTGACTTTTCCGTTTTTGCAGGCCTCGGTGGCCTTGGTCCGGGATTTGAAGATCCGCACGGACCATAACCATTGATCCAAACGTGCTTTATCCATATTGCTCTTTCATCGTCTCTTTTTCAGCTTCATCCAGTACAGGCCGGACCATATTCAGTCCCACCAAGGTATCCCGTACGGTCCTGGCAACCATGTAGTTCCGGTACCAGGCCTGATCCGCTGGAATAATTATCCATGGGATGGTACTTTCATTAATCGCGTATTCATAGGCGTCACGGTAGGCATCCCATTTGGAGGCCTCTACCCAGTCGGCGGCCTTGTGTTTCCAGTTTTTTTCTGTTTCATCGATTCGTTCCTGAAGTTCCTCCAATTGTTCCTGCTGAGAAATGTGGAGATAAAATTTCAGGATCGTTGTGTTGTTATCGTATTGTAATAGTTCTTCGAAAGCATTGATGGATTGCATCCGGCGCCGGACCGTTTCCTCATCAATCCAGTCATTGACGCGCTGAATCAGGATGTCCTCATAGTGAGAACGATTGAAGATCTGAATCATGCCTTTTGCCGGGGCATGCTGGTGCACCCGCCATAAAAAATCATGGTTCATTTCATCTTCGGTGGGCTTCTTGAATGCGTGGGCCTTCATGCCGATCGGATTACAATAGGGGAAAGTAGCTTTCATGGAACCATCTTTACCGCTCGCATCCATTCCCTGAAGGATCACTAACAAAGAATGTTTACTTTCAGCTGTGAGAGTGGTTTGCAGTTCTCCAATTTCCTGTGCGATTTTCTGAGTTTCCTTACGGGTCTTACCCTTTTTAAAATCTTCCGGCGCACGGCTGTCAATGTCATCGAGTTTTATCATAGGTGTCATATTAATTTTTGTCGTCTGATCAGAAAAGCTCTGAGTACTTTGTTGAAATCCTCGTTGATGTCTGCCGACATAATATCGATGCCCATTTGCAAAGATCTAAGCCGGAGCAGTTCGAGAAACTCTGTCATTTTTTTCTGATACAGTTGTTGAATTTCCTGAGGCCGTATCTTGATGTTTTCTCCGGTTTCGTAGTCAATGAAATTAATGGGTTTATTCTGGTATTCAAACCGGATCTCTTTTTTATGATCGATCACATTGAATATGATGACTTCGTGTTTGTTGTACCGGAGGTGCTGAAGTGCAGAGAATACCGGCTCTGGGTGATTCATTTGTTCGAAAAAATCGGAAAATACAACTACCAGGGAGCGTTTATCGATACGATCGGCTATCTCGTGCAGGGTGTCAGCCAGGTTCGTTTTCCGTTGATGCTCAGGTGGGTTGTGAAACAATTCTTCCAGATAAGACATCAACAGCCGCATTTGTTTGAGGCTTCCGCTCGCTCTCCTGTGGATCCGGATGTGCTCGTCAAAAATCGTGATACCGAAGGCATCCCTTTGTTTTTTCAACAGATAAATCAATGCGGAGGCAGCAAGTGCAGACCATTGGAGCTTAGACAGTTTTCTGAGATCTTTTTCGGTATTGGTTAGCGCCATGGAGGCGGAACTGTCTACGACCAACTGGCAACGGAGATTGGTCTCGTCATCATATTTCTTGTTATACAACCTGTCGGTCCGGGCGAACACTTTCCAATCTATGTTTTTGGTGGATTCACCTGGATTGTACAGTTTGTGCTCAGCAAATTCCGCCGAAAACCCGTGATAAGGGCTTTGGTGAAGGCCAATGATAAAACCTTCAACGACCTGTCTGGCCAGGAGCTCGAAATTGTCGGTCTTGTGGAGGTTGTATGCATCAAATACTGCTGCCATAAAGTGCCATTTTCGTTTATGCCGGATTAAATGTATAAAAAAAGCCCCGCACAGAAAAAAACTCTATGAGGGACTTTTGCTACTAGTATCTCTAATAATCGTGATCAGGACAGATGCTGGTCGAGTTTGTCAACCAATACCTGTTTGGGCGTAGCCCCTACCACTTTGTCAACGATTTCTCCATCCTTGACAAAAAGAATGGTTGGGATGCTTCGAATTCCAAATTTGATGGATAGCTCCGGATTGTCATCGACGTTAACTTTGCCGATCAGGGCTTTCCCGTCGTAATCGTGGGCCAGATCTTCGATAATGGGACCAATCATTTTACACGGTCCGCACCATTCTGCCCAGAAATCGATCAGGGTCAACCCACCCTTATCCAGCACCTCACTCTGGAAATTCGTGTCTGTTAATTCAAATGCCATTTCTAAACTTCTTTTTTAAAATCACTTGTATACAAAAATCTATTATGCGAATAAACGCTAATTTTCGGAATTGGTTTTAAATTCAGATAATAATTGAAAAATTTCAATGGTTCTGTATCCATTTATCACCATACCAACCAAAACATGGTTCTGCTAAAGTTCATGCGTCAACATCTCCTCTTTACCCTCATCGTGGTTTTCGGTTTACTTAGCCTGGTCATGGGAATTTTAGTTTTTGGGGATGAAGCCTGGGGAAATTGGTATTATACCCGGATTTTTGTGCCGGTTAATTCGGTGGGACAGTCTGTTGCCCACTTTGTACCGACACCTTTTTATCTTGTATTTCTTTTGCTCCTGATGATTTTTATCGCTGCGGAGATTATGGCGGCAATGGGTATGCCCTGGCGGACAAAATTAAAACGCTGGCTCTTGTTTCTGAGTTCGGGAATGATATTGTTGGTGTCCCTGTTTTACTGGATGTGGGGATACAACTACGGTCGGACCACGATCGGGAAGTCGTTTTTTGGAAATGACTATGTAGAAATGGATACCACTGTATTCAAGCGTAGGTGGGCGCTTCAGACCAACCGGGTAAATTCACTCCGGGAAACGGTTGTGATGCCCGATTCAGACGCGGAGGCCAGACTGACGATGGACCTGACTGCCCGATACCATCAGGTTGTGCATAAAATTCCTTCCGACTTTCATCTGGAAACCGCATTACGTCCGCAGTGTAAGGAATTTATTCCTCAGGGTTTGCTCCTTCGTCTGAATACGGCAGGATTTTATTTTCCATTGGGTAGTGAATCCTACGTGGATAAGGCCCTGCACCTGACCCAAAAACCGGCAGTAATCGCTCACGAACTGGCCCATGGGTATGGCGTCACGGATGAAGGAGAGGCGAATTTTGTCGGATATCTGATCTGTCAGGCTTCGGGAAACCCACTGGCACAATATTCCTCTGCCCTGATGCTTTGGCTTTATATGGCATCGGATGGCCGGCATCTGGACGCTGATTTCACCCAATCCATGTGGGATAACCTCTCCCCGGCAGTATGGATAGATCTGGATGAACGCCGGACACTGGATGACAGGTATCCTGAGTTTATGCCCAAAATACGCGATGCTATTTACGATTCTTATCTTTCTGTCAATCGCGTTGAAGGGGGAATGAAAAGCTACAACCGATTTGTGAAGATGGTACTGACGTACGAAAATATGGATCGATAAAAAAAGCCACGACTTCTCAGCCGTGACTAACGCAGTACTTAATTTTTTAATGTGTCCAGACCGTTCTCCATTATCTGAGACTGATATCTGGTAACCGTGTAAAAATACCATAGCATATTGATAAACAAAATCAATGTTATTTATATTGGTATAGAAAAAAGTTATTAGTCCATGTTTTCACTGGTACAACTAGAATACGTCATCGCACTCGCTACCTACGGTAACTTCAAGGTGGCCTCAGAACACTGCTATGTGACCCAACCTACGCTTTCTATGCAAATCAAGAAAATGGAACAGGATCTTGGGGTGATCTTGTTTGATCGTTCCAAACATCCTGTCGTGCCCACACCAGTAGGAAGAGATGTTATCACGCAGGCGCGGATGATCCTTTCGGAGCGGGACAAGCTCACCGAAATAGTCAATACCCACCAGAATGAGGTCCAGGGAGAGCTTCACCTGGGCGTAATTCCTTCGGTAGGCCCTTATTTGCTACCGCTGTTTATCATGGAATTGAATCAGAAATATCCTCAGTTATACATTCATGTTCATGAAATGATCACGGATGATCTGGTCCGAAGTCTCCGCAATGAGACGATCGATGTGGCCATCCTGGTCACGCCGGTGGAGTACAAACAAATTGTGACCAATCCTCTTTATTATGAAGAAATCGGCGTGTATGTATCTCCGGATCATCCCTTTTACGACCTTGATCGGGTGCCCCAGGAACATCTCAATAGTGAGGAAATGTGGATGCTTCGTGAGGGGCATTGTTTCAGAAGCCAGTCGCTAAATTTGTGTGGTGGTCAGAATCAACTGGGGGGAAACCGGAAATTTTCGTTCGAAACGGGGTCGATTGAAACCCTGATCAAAATGGTGGACCTGCAGGGCGGCTATACCCTTATTCCGGAAATGGTGGTTGCTAATATTGCGCCAGAGAAACGGGACCAGATCAAATGGATCGGAGGGGAACCCAAAGTCCGGGAAGTCAGCATCGCTATCTTCAGGAATTTTGCAAAACAAAGACTGGTGCATGTGTTGGAAACTGCTGTCCGCTCTGCTTTGCCTGAAAAAATGTTGACCCAAAAATCCGGACAGGTGGTGGAGTGGATGTAACCTGGGTGGTGAATAATGTCGTTATGTATATTTTGACCCTCAAGGTTTGCAAAAAAAAATTACCTCTTACATTTCCTTTTTATAGTTTATCTTATTAAGTTTAAGAATGAGAAAAACATTTGGAATAATATTAACCATTGTTGGCCTGATTGGTACTATTATTTTTGGAATTCAGGCTGCCCAGGATTCAGAAACCTTTAGTTTTCTTGGATTGGATATTGGAATAAGTTCTGCGAATTGGACACCGGTGATTATCAGTGTAGCTGTATTGATCATCGGAATCATCCTAACCTCACGAAAATAATTGGTTCTAACCATCCTGCGGACTCGGAGAATATTGTAGTATAGCCAAAGCTATGCTATTTCGTATTTATCAGCCTGGATATTTTTACCTATGACAACTAAGTTATCACGCAGAGAATTTATTAGTCGGAGCATGGTCGCTAGTGCCGGATTGGTGATCCTGCCTGCCCATACGATTTCCGGATTGGGGCACACACCCCCCAGTGACAAACTAAATATTGCCGGGATCGGGATCGGTGGCAAAGGAAAATGGAATCTCGGGGCGATGGCCAGTGAGAATATTGTGGCATTGTGCGACGTAGACCAAAAATATGCCGCGGATTGTTTCGAAATTTATCCTAATGCCAAACGGTTTATAGACTGGCGACGGCTGTTTGATGAGATGGAATCCTCCATCGATGCGGTTATGGTAGCTACACCGGATCACACCCACGCAGTAATCGCATCTACCGCCCTGACCCTGGGCAAACACGTATTTTGTCAGAAACCATTGACTCATTCGATCTATGAATCCCGATTGCTCACCAGGTTGGCAGAAAAATACAAGGTCGCAACCCAAATGGGAAATCAGGGAAACTCCGGACATGGTGTACGGCAGATCTGTGAGTGGATCTGGAACGGAGAAATTGGTGAAGTACGGGAGGCACATGCCTGGACCAATAGGCCCCTCTGGCCTCAGGGACAGTCCCGTCCCCGGGAAGTAATGATCATTCCGGAAAGCCTCAACTGGGATTTATTCCTGGGCCCGGCGCCGTATCGACCATATCATGAAGCATATACGCCCTGGAATTGGAGAGGGTGGTGGGACTTTGGTACCGGAGCATTTGGAGATATGGCCTGCCATGTGCTTGATCCGATATATAGTGCATTGAAACTTGGAGCGCCGGATTCAATTCAGGGAAGTTCAAGCCCAATGAATATCAATTCCGCTCCGCAGTCGGAAATGGTTCGCTTTGATTTTCCGGAACGTCCGGCACTGGAGAAAGTAAAGTTCCCTTCCGTTTCAGTCCATTGGTATGATGGAGGGTTGATGCCGGATCGACCCGAAGGATTGAAGGACGATGAGCGTCTGATCAATGATAATATGGGGGGGTGTATGTTCATTGGTTCAAAGGACACGTTGATCTGTGACACCGGTGGTTTCAATCCGAGGTTGCTGTCAGGCAGAGTGCCTGAAGTAGAACCGTATCTCAGACGCATTTCAGGCGCCACCGGTTATATTGATGGACCGCATGAACAGGATTGGATACGAGCGTGCAAGGAGTCTGCCGGTGACAGGGTCGAATCATCTGCACATTTTGGATATTCCGGACCGTTCAATGAAATGGTATTACTCGGTGTGCTGGCTATCCGGTTGCAGGGATTGAATAAAACGCTTCATTGGGATTCGGCGCAAATGGAATTTACCAATATCGGGCCTGATGACGAATTACAAGTCAACGATGATTCAGTGCAACGGTTGGTAGATGGTGTGATTCGGCATGGTACGAAGAAAATCACTTTGTCGGCTTTGGAAGCTTCCCGGGAATACATTCGGCATAAATACAGGAAAGGGTGGTCACTACCAACTGAATTATAAAGGCTTTGCATTCTGAAAAATGAAGAAATCAGTCAGCCCTGAAGGTTGACCTATCTCTCACATATACCTATGTAGAAAGATTTTCCTATCTTGCGGTCGAACATAACCCGGATTATGAAAGGTATTTGCTTTATGTGGATGCGGGACCTGACCGAATGTTGTCGAAGACCAAAGATGCCTTAGCCATCTTTGATGAGGGAACCTAAAGGTCCCGATTTAGGGCGGGCAGGCTCCGAAATAGGGAGCTATTTCAAGGGGTCTTCAATTTTTGGGAAATGCCAGATTGTTATTCAATATAAAGCATTTTTCCCTGCGGCTACGTCGTAGATAGTTCGGGATAAACAGGCATTAGCAACATTTCCTAAAAACCATGAGTAACAACGAAAAACCATTGCATTCAATTCGTCGCAAAAATCGCATTATTCAAATCCTTTTCGTCCTGGCAGTGACGATCCTGGGGATTGTGTTTTCTGGCCATTTCCCACAACAAGATGGTCATTTTGGAATATTGTCCATTTTACCGCCTTTCGCTGCCATCGTATTGGCTTTCTGGACTCGTGAGGTCATCAGCTCCCTATTTATCGGCATAGTATTGGGAGGTGTGATATCAGGAAAGCTTAATATTATTGAGGAATTTCTGATACCATCGATTGGTACCGCTGATTTTGCACTTATATTGCTGGTATATTTGTGGGCCCTTGGGGGGCTGATCGGAGTATGGACCCGAACAGGTGGAGCAGAGCGATTTGCCGAATGGGCTGGTCGGAAGATGGTTAAAAGCCCCAGGAGTGCGAAATTCTTTACCTGGCTGATGGGCATTGTGTTCCATCAGGGGGGAACGATTAGTACCGTGTTGACAGGAGCTACAGCACGGCCGATTGCCGATAAGTATAATGTTTCTCACGAAGAACTTGCTTATATGGTGGACTCTACAGCTTCGCCTTCAGCCACCGTCATTCCATTTAACGTGTGGCCTATTTATGTGTCTGGCCTTGTTGTGGGGACGATCCCTTTATTTGAGACGAGTCAGGATGGCCTGCAGTTTTTTATTCAGTCCATTCCGTTCAATTTTTATGGCATCTTTGCGTTATTGATCGCTCTTTTGTTTGCCTGGGAGCGACTCCCCTGGATTCCCGGAAAAATGATGCGGAATGCCATCCACCGGTCGCGTACTACTGGAAAACTGGACCGGGATGGGTCAATTCCGATGGCTGCAGAAGAATTGTCTGTCATGAAAGTACCAGAAGGATATAAAACCGGGCTCATCGACTTTTTTGGTCCGATCAGTGTTTTACTTGGAATAGCTATCATCCCATATGTGGTGACCTTTTATTTCCTGGGACAAAAGGACGATCCGATGTTTCTGATTGCCGAAGCTTTCGGCCTGGCCGTATTGGCTGGTATTCTCATTGCTTTGGCGAAAGGTATGGATTTGAGGACTGTGATGGATGGTTTCCTCGATGGATGTAAAGGGGTTACCATCGGAGCTATTGTACTGGCCTTGGCTGTGACGCTCAAAGAAGTGGCGGATGCTGTAGGAACTGCTCAATATGTGATTTCGGTACTCGGGGACATCTTGACTCCAGTGGCACTTCCAGCCATTCTTATGAGTCTTTGCATGATTATAGCCTTTTCTACCGGCACTTCCTGGGGTACTTATGCGGTGGTTTTTCCGGTGGCTATGCCACTGGCCTGGGCGATTCTTCCGGATCAGACCTTTATCGCCATTTGTTTTGGAGCGGTAATGGGTGGTAGTGTTTTCGGAGACCAGTGTTCCCC
>CBFGVZ010000095.1:0-13609 GCA_965652315.1 uncultured Saprospiraceae bacterium
TTGAGGATGTTGGCGCGGATTTGCTGGTTTTTATTTACAGGCACTGTGGATTTACGATTTTTGATTTACGATTTACGATTCGGTTCCTGACCGTAATTCATTTTTTCTGCTAAGATATATCGATTTTAGAACTTAGATATACGACTGACGATTCCCACAGCGCACAACACTCAGCGTACAACGATTTAATCCACAAAAACAGGTGGAATAACCGATAATTCATGCCGGAAATTTTGTTATTTCAACTGCATATTCGCGTATATAATAAATACGCTCCTGTAACACCACCTAAATCTACACAATATAAACCTACACAATGGAAAAACCAATAAACGCCATCCTCCGGATTTTACAAGACCTGAAAGGCAGCGGTCAATTCGTCAGTTCCGGTACTACGGATTTTGTACTGCCCGGTTTATCGATCCAAAACATCGGCGAGGTCGCATTTCCCATCCATGCAGACCAGATAAAAAAGATCATACAACACGCCCGGCAGGCCCCATTTGGTAAAGGGTCTGAAACGCTGGTAGACATCTCGGTGCGAAATACATGGGAGATCGATGCGGATGAGGTCACCACAAACAATCCCGCCTGGTCAGCCCTCCTCCACAAAGTGATCAAAAATGTGAAAAAAGAATTGGGCATACCGGATAATACGATCCGGGCCGAAATACATAAGTTTCTCATTTACGAAGAAGGTGGCCATTTTGCCCGGCACAAGGATACTGAAAAGGGGAAAGATATGTTTGGCAGTCTCATTATTTATCTGCCATCTGAATATACCGGGGGTGAATTGGTGGTGGAATTTGAGAAAGACGAGGTGGTTGTGGATTTTTCTCGTATCAGTCCGTATGAAATAGGATATGCGGCCTTTTATGCGGATTGTGACCACGAGGTAAAACCCGTTCGGTCTGGTTACCGGGTTTGCCTGACCTACAACCTGTATCTGGACAAATCGGAACACAAGGTCGATCTGGTATCCGTACGAAATGCGTCCATTGGAGTGGAAAGAGCACTAAAGGCCAGTACTGAAAATCACCCCCACAGCCCGGTGATTGTCCTCCTGGACCATCAGTACACTCCGGCCAATTTTTCAATTAACCATCTAAAACTCAATGACCGACTGAAAGCGGAAGTCTTGCTGAGGGCGGCTGAAACGACTGGCACATACGCCCGATTGTGTCTCGTGACTTCTTACGAAATGGGGTCACCTGCGTATGATGGATATGGATACGACGGTAATGACTACGATGATGAAATCGACGAGGTGTACGATTCCAGCGTATCGATTGAATTTTGGGCGGGACATGAACTGCCGGGTCTGAATGAGGTACCGTATGTGGAGGACGATCTCCTCCCCCAGATCAACTCGGAGTTTGATGAACCGATCGAAAAAGAGAACTCCGGTTATATGGGCAATTACGGGCCGGAAATAGAACACTGGTACCATTACGGAGCGGTCATGATCTGGACGAAGGACGCCAGCGCCCGTATGTTGCCCATGCAATCCACAGAGGTAAAGCTCAACTGGATTGGATATTTCAACGGGAAGAAAGAGATATCCGAACAGGAGAGGGCCGCAGTGCGTAGCATTATTCTGACTGGTCACGAAGATTTATACCGGCAATGGGAGTTTCCCAATGAATATGTTGTTTTGGAATGGATGATGGTATTCGATGAGAGCAACCTACTCTTCCAGATGGACAACAGGGTTTTGAAATATTATTTTACCGCCATCGATTCTTCAAATTGGATCAGGATCATTACAACCTGGCCCACGGAAAAAGCCGGGGAGTTGATTTCAAAAATCGCTGAAAGTGCCGATCTCCGCATTTTGGAGCGGTGGATTGCACTGACTGTGTATATGTCCTACGAAAAATCGATGGACCATCTGGTCAAAACCTATGTTGGGGATTTCCCCGGCCGGATCCGATCGCTCTCCACGAATTCGACCGATCGGATTAATAAAGAAACCATTTCCAATTTCATCGAGCTGGAAAGATCAGGGGCGCTTTCGGATCAGGATATTGAAAAATTAGCCGAATCCATATTTTTAATCCCGATATGGAAAAACATCCACCAAGAAGTAGCGCCAGTGCTGAAAGATGCCAGCCATAAAAGCCGGTTATCTGATGAATTGCGCAAGCATGCGCTGAACTATCTGCGCAGGCGGGTAGCCGATAAGCCCCAGCCTCCGGTGGATTGGAGCAGGGCGGTTCCGGAAGATGGATCCTATCAGTCGTATTGGGAAATATTGCGCCCATTCCTGGAATCGCCCACAGAGCGGGTTTTTGATTTCAAGCGGAATCAGAACGAAAGAAATAATATGAAGCAGGCCATCAAAAAAGTGCCCATTGATCTGGAAATGCAAACGATCAGACAGGGGTCGCCACATACGCTCCGGCTCACGAAAACGCAGGATGAATATGAACGGCACATGAAAATATGGCGGCAGGATGGAGCCTTATTTGAGGGGTTGGAGGAGTGAATAGTGATTAGGGATTAGGGATTAGGGATTATGACCCTTCATAAAATAGGTTGACAGGTTGTCTGCCTAAACCCTAAAAAATGTGGAAAACTTATTTTTCCATAAATGGCATATTAATATACCTTACCTTTTGTCGAAGTCAAGCGGAGGCAAGCTCTGCTGGGGAGCAACGTAATTCAACCCATTGTATTTGGAAGGAATAAGCTTCTTCTTTTCGTATCCGTTTGCTCATTTCAACCCCAACTATTCTGGCACTGTATAGATCCATCAGGCAGAAGGTATACCACCTGTACCGGCCTATATCCACGTAGGTTAAAACACCTGCCACAACCTGATTGATATTTGTGATTTCCTATCCATTGATCAGATTGGAATATTGCCAGCTCTGAAAATTGGATTTAGTCGTAACGATCCTGGTACGTAATGGTTTCATTGTCAATTCCATATCCATCATCATTTGCTCAAACTTATTGATTCCAATGTCATACTCAGACTTTATGTCCAAATTCTTGTATAATGACCGGGATCCAACTCGGGCATTTTTTTTGCCCTGTATTATAACACCTTGTTCCTCAATTCATTACAGATGATATCATATGAATCCTTTTGCTGTAATAGTTGATAATAGGCTTGCCGGTTTATCCCCACACAGGAATAATATCGTTCCTTTGGAAATTTATCCAGCGTTTGATCTTTTTGAATCCGATACAACACTTCCGTTAAATTTTTTTTCAAAATCATCACCCAGCTTTTCTTTGGCAATATCCAGTAGCTTTTCTTGATAGGTGATCTTAACATACTGATCGAACACTAACCCAAATTCAATTTCAAATTCCCCTCCTATCTCACCCGGTGCTCAACCCAGTTTACTAAACACCCAGCTCCCCAAAATCCCTGCCACCAATGACACCGGCATTATGGTTAATACGCTCAAATTGAATAATCCGAAAAAGGCGATCAAAATAGCTACCAGCAGAGAAAATAAGCCACCGAAAAATGTCCCGCGATCCGTGGAACCGGGAACAAACAAGGCCATGAAAAATAACACAAACAATGGTGCCACCACCAGATTCACTACCTTGATGATGACATCCAGCAAGTTCCCTTCGATATAACCGACGAACATACTGCAAAACGATACCACCACACCCAGGACAATGGAGATCCATCGGACCTTTTTCAATGGATCCATAGACCCCAATAATCGGGGAAAATGCCGGTCAAGTACATCCTCTGAAATTACGGAGGAGGACGAATTGAGTCCGGAGGACAAACTGGACATAGCAGCAGCCATGATTCCAGCCACCACAAGTCCTGTAATCCCCGAAGGCAACCCAATTAACACAAACCGAGGGAAGAGCGAATCAGCATGTTCGTACACATTCGTTCCAGCTTCCAATTGACCCGGAAACTTCAGGAAATAGGAAGCTACTGCCAATCCTACGATAGCCAGGACAATTTGAACTATACCACTGGAAAGCAGTGAAATCTTATAAGTTTTTCTGGCATCATCAGCGCTTTTTGTCGATAAATACCGCTGTATGGCCATTTGGTCCGATCCGGCTGTACAAACCTGCCATACAAGAGTCATGATAAAGATATTTCCAATGGTCATACGCTGATTGAAATCAACACCCCAATTCAAATCCTCCCAATGCGTAAGCCACTGATCCGGAAACCAGGCCAGTGCCGGATCAAACTTCCAGGATATGATAAGAATAGTCATCAGAGCTGCAGCAAGTAAAATGAAGGATTGGATCGCATCGGTCATCACTACTGCTCTGATTCCACCCAACGCCGTATAAAACACTGTAACCAAAGCAATTGATACACAAATTATGGGAACCCAGGACTCGGGGAATCCGATGATATGAATTAACGCCGTATTTACGGTCGCATATATGATGGTGGACATCCACAGAAATCGCAATAATAAGAAGAATATAGTGCCCAGGTTTCGTGTGCGGCCTCCGAGTTTAATCTCCAAAATCTCATATGCACTGGTGACGTTCATCTCCATAAACCTCGGGATAAGGTAGCGTCCCACGATCCAATGTGCAACAGGAAAGGCCAGGATCCCGAAGAAAACCATCGGTCCGTACTTGATCATCTCCCCCGGATAGGCCAGATAACTCAACGTACTGAGCAATGTAGCAAATAATGAAAGCCCCACCATGAATGGATTCATGGATCGCCCTCCTAATAAATAATCCTCCTTGCTCCTGGATCGCAACGCATAATAATAGCCAATTCCGATCATCCACACCAAGAATAATGCAATAACCAGCCAGTCCAGCCATGAAAAATGTGATATATTCCTGTTTTCAATGGATAAAAGGGCAAAAGCTGCCGCACTCTGACAATCCAGATTCCAGGTTTCCCGTAGGTCTGAATCATCGTTACTTAAAAGATCCTGGCCCAAAAGCACTTCCTGAATATCCCCGATCATCGAAACCTCCCCATATAAAGCCATGGCCTCACTAAATTCATATCGTATGCTCTTGACTTCACTTTTAATAAAACCCCGATTTTCCTGCCACATTTGGTGTTTTCTGACCGGGTCATTATCCCACAGTATGACAGCAATTTTTAACCTGCTTTTGGCCACCGGGGACAAAGGAGTATTCCGAATTAAATCATGAATTCTGAGGCTCACCGCTTCGGGAAACTTCTGACGCATTTTTACCAGCGCATATGCCAGGATTTCCTTTCCGTTCATATCCGCCGCTTCAAATGCACTGAAAAAGTAATCGTAATCAGGCAAATCACCTGGCGCCCGTGGCAAGACAGCTCCCCAGGTCACAAATTCCCGCAAAACGCTCTGGTCTTCCAAATCAGCTTCCACCTGCTCCGCATCGACTAATAGAAGTGGAATCCCAAGTTTCGCCAGAGATTCAGCTGCGTGAATCCGGTCCAATCCTGCAGTGTCCTGGTAAGCCGTTTTTATCTTGTCCAGAAAATCCTTTCTTTCCTCGTCGCTGGCCGCCAACTGAACGCCTACACGCCAAACACCGATACGTTCTTTGGGTGTATTTTCATGTTCGGTCTTCCACGGTTCAAAATTGGACTCAACCCATTCTGTATGGCCCAGTTGACACAAAAATTCGAATGCATGCACCTGTACCCAAAATTCATCCGAATTCGCTGCCTCATGCAATTTTTCAATAGCCTTGTCATGAATTTCTGGATGAATAGCTACTCTACCGGTACAACCAGAAATGATTGAACCCAGAATACATAAAAACAAAAGGTGCCGGATATTACTCATCATACGACCATCTCATCATAGAAGCCCAGGACCTTCAAATCTTCTTCCAGTGAATTATATTCCGCCGCAGTTAGGTTTCTCAATGGCAGTCGGACCGGGCCCAGATCCAATCCAGCCAGATTGAGCATGGCTTTTGTACTCACCACGGAGTTTTCATATTTGAGCATTATTTTTACAAACTCGATCGAGCGGAGTTGAAGTTCCCGGGCCAGGTCCATATCATCTGCTAAGAAAGCTTCAATAATCCCATTGTAAATTTCCGGAACCAGATTGAATGAGGTCCCTACCCCACCACGAGCTCCCACAGCCAGGCCACTTAATAGAATTTCATCATGGCCATGGAGGATATTAAATTTTCCGTCCTCCAGTAAAATGCATTCCTGCATATCCATCAGGTCAAAGGAGGTGTATTTGATCCCTGCCAGATTGGGAATTGAGTCGGTTGCCAGTTTCAGAAAGTCATTCATTTTTACATGTACTCCTGACACATTTGGCAAATGGTAGTAGTAAAAAGGTGTTTCGTCTACCGCCTCCGCAATTTTACTCACATAAGCTACAAGTTCTTCGGCTCTTTGCGGTGGTAGATAGCAGGGCCCCATACAAGAAATTGCATCTACCCCCAATTCTTGTGCATGAGCAGCCAGGAGGCGGGAATCTTTATAATTCGTCGTTGCGACATGAGCTATTATTTTGAGTCTGTTCTGAAATGGCATCCAGGATTCCAGTACTTGCATTCTCTCCTCTACTGTAAGCAATAGTCCCTCGCCGGAGGTACCACATACGAAGACTCCATTCAGGCCTTTTTGGATAAGATGTTCGGCATAGGTATCAATTACGTCCAGATTGAGGTTCCCATTCATATCCATTGGGGTAAAAGTGGCTGCAATAAGGCCACTGATATGATTTTGGTTCATATTCAAGTTTGTTAAAAGTGATAATTTATGAAAAATTTCCGGTCTCAACTTTCAGATGTATCCCCATCCTGAAGTGAAAAATGAGCGTTTATTACGTGATTTCAGCCTTTGTTCAAAGCCTTGTAAATGTCTTTCTGCTTTATCTTAGCCAGATAGATGCACGTTTTACCTTCGTGGGACGAATAATAGGAAACCCAAAGAAAGTCATCATGCCATATCATTCCTGGATAACTGTTATCTCCGCCACTTGGAAATTCCGCGATTAACTTGTGTTTGCCATGATAATCGGACAAGAATAATCCGGTTTTGGCACCATCTTCATAATACAAACGGGTACCCAATATGAGTTTTTCCGATTTAGGTACAAAAATAAAATTGGGGCCACCCAGTCGATGCTTCAGGTTCACCCAGGTATATTCTTTAAAAGGGTATTTACTTCTCAACAACAATCCTTCCTGCCCGTGATCTTCCCGACGCAGGTAAATAAACATCTCTCCGGCAGGTGAAAATCGGATTGTTGCCTCATTGGGTCTGCCGGAAACGAATAATTCAGATACATTCTCATAATGGATTCCGTCGGTCGTTTTCACTAAATAAACTCGATTGATTTCACCGTACTGATAGTCCACGGCATATCCTGTTTCATCTTGCCACGTAACCCGCCAAATCCAGTCAAAGCCAGAATCGATTTCAGGATCGACCACCACTGGAATGGGATCCGTGAAATGAACACCATCTTCTGAAAAAGAAACATGGGGCTGTCGACCATTCAATTGTAACTTATCATAATCAGATCCGCCTATAATCACCATTAACCTATTATCGGGTGTGATGGATAGCTTGGGATCACGCAGGTCATACCCTTGAGTCGACAGTAGAGCAGCGGATTCCCATTGATCACCATCGTCAGATCTCAAAATACGTACCGTTCCATCCACATCTTTATTCCCTGGTACATGGCCGCCACCTTCCCGAAAAGAACAATAAAATTTTCCTTTGAACATAATAAGATCCGTAAATGCATTGTGATCTCCTTTGTCCCAAATTTTCTGGATCTCCATTGGTAGGCCAGAGTCCTGACTCAATAAAAAACCAGGGGTGAACAAAAAAATTATTAGTATCAAGTTTTTCATGGTACTTTCTATAAATTTATTTTTTATAATGATTTGCGCCTATATGATTGGTTAAATTCCCGACCTACACTCCCGAAAGTCGTCTAAAAAGATCAGAGAAACTCAACGTTCTTTGCCCCCTTTGCCTGGAACCTCCATATATTATTTTGAATCAATTTTTGAATCCCAGCTCCTCCAATTTTTTCATTGGAAGTACACCTACTTCCTGACTCCATTCAGTCCATTCTTGTCTCAGGCTATCCACGATTGTCGGAAATTGTGCGGCTAAATTCCGGCTCTCCGTACGATCAGTTTCCATATTATATAATTCCCATTCCCCATTCCAAGGATAGCTTTTCATAGTTCGCCAGGCTCCGGGAAATTCCGCTACAAGTTTCCAATCGCCTTTACGAATCGCTTTATTCCCTTCATGTTCCCAAAAAATAGCTCTTGAAATCCCAGGTTCGTTTCTAAAAATAGGGGCTAAACTTTTACCTCTTAATGCTTTAATTCTATTGCCCTGAAATTCCTTTGGATAATCCATACGGGCGACATCTATGCAAGTAGCCATAATGTCAATTATATGGCAGGGGTAGTTTTCCACTCGACCCGTATTTTTGATGCCATCCGGCCAATAGGCGATTAGAGGACTGGAAATCCCACCTTCATGAACCCAGCTTTTATGAAGACGGAAGGGCGTGTTGGAAAGATTTGACCATTTGGGACCGTAGCTCGCAAAAGTTTCCGCACTTCCAATCTCCTCCCCTGGAAAATCCCCTGGAACAACCTTGATCCCTTCCGAAGTAGTATCTGGAATGACTCCGGATTTCCACGGTACTCCTAACCTCTCGACCATTCCATGTAAATGTCCTTCTGCTGAACCACCATTATCCGATAAAAACAATATAAGAGTGTTCTCCAATTCACCTCTTTCCTTTACAAAATCGACAATTTTCCCCACATTTTCATCCATATGATCCACCATTGCAGCAAAAACCTCCATTCTATCGGATTGCCATTCCTTGTATTCCTCATCCACCCATGGCAAACTCATGGGATCTCTTTCTGACAAAGGTGTTTTCTGAGATATCAACCCATAATCAATCAATTTTTCATATCTGTGCCTTCTCAGTGTATCCCATCCTACATCGAATGCACCTTCATATTTATTAATTCTTTCCGCCCTGGCATGCAAGGGAAAATGAGGAGCCATGTTTGCCACATATAAAAAGTATGGCTGACCTTCAGGAACGGTTTTGAGATATTCTAAAGCCTTTTTTCCAATCGCATCCGTATAATAAAAATCAGGATCTGACCTGACAGCAAGAGAGGTGTCTTCTATAAGATTCACAGGATCAAAAAAGCTGGTAAACCCGTCCAAAGTACCATAATACCTGTCAAATCCTCTATGAGTAGGCCAATTGGATTTATCATCAGTCATTTTCATTTTGTTTGTCAAATGCCACTTTCCTACCATAAAAGTCTTGTAGCCTCCATTTTTTAAGACTTCAGCGATAGTCACTACATTATCGGACAGGTTACCTCTATAAGCCGGTACACCATAATCTTTCATCATATGACCGATCCCAGCTTCATGTGGGTACACACCAGTCATCAGACTTGCTCTACTGGGACAACATCTCGCTGCATTATAAAACTGAGAAAATGAAACACCATCTTTGGCCAGGTTGTCCAGATTTGGGGTTTGTATCTCACTTCCGTAACACCCTAAGTCCGAAAAACCGAGGTCGTCTGCTACGATCAAAATGATGTTCGGTGGAGTACTGGTATTATCGCTCTCCGAGCTTCCCGTGCACGCAAAACACAATACTGCACAAATCATCAGAAACAAACATAATTGTCCTAAACTCGAATACTTCATCATATCATTTATTTAATTCGATTCCCAGCTATCAATATTGTCTCAAATAACGGCCTATAGCCCAAATGGGTCCCGTCCTTTTCCCCGATTTTCACCAAAACAAAAGAGCATTAACAGAGTTATTTAATACCAGTCAAATCGGTAACTATCTGAGGAATAGGAAAATAGTATTTGCTTCGATCCGGGAAATTATTGACAAAGGTCCCACCCTGTTGTTCAAGGAATTCCTGCATTACCTCAAGTGCTCTATCCGTTCTTACGAGATCATACCATCTTTGATTTTCGAAGCAAAATTCACTTCGGCGTTCCTGTTCCATCCACATCCGGAACGTCTCCTTATCCGTTTCAGGTTTTGGTTCCAGGCCTGCTCTCATTCTTACCCGATTCAGGATATCCAAGGCTTCCCCATTGGGCCCTTCCACTTCATTAAGCGCTTCAGCATACAACATTAACACATCTGTATATCGAATAACTATATAGTCGATATTCCAGTTATTAGCCCCCGAAACCGGGCCATTAATTTCACCTTTGTACTCCGCAAACTTTTTGCACCAGGGGTCTCCAGTCTCAACCACCCCGCTTTTATTTAACCAGGATGTTCTCAATGAAGCGTTTTTCCTCAGATCACCTTGCTCCGGAAATATTTGATCCACTATTGCATTGTCTATGAAAAGTCGAAAAGGTGATCCGCCAAAAATAAAATCTGAAGGATCTATCTCGTTTGGTGCATTACGGGTGGGAAAACTATTTCCTTCATTGGTACCGTCTACAAATTTTATAGAAAATACACTTTGCCTTCCATTTTCATTTTCATGCGCAAAAATATCTTCATAGGAGTCAAAAAATTCGAACTGGCCGGATTGAATCACCTCACCCAGCACATCCTTAGCTTCTGACCATTCAGACGTTTCCAAAGGATATCCCGAACGATATATCAGAACCTTACCGAGAAGTGCTTTCGCAGAATATAAATTAGCTCTCCCCGGAACTATGTTTGTGGACAACCACTGATTTTTAACTACATCGGACAAATCATTTTTAATGAGATTATATACCTCTTCGATAGTACCTTTGGGAGTATTATAGGCTTCCTCGATTGTTAAAGGGGTGGTTACAACCGGAACTCCGCCAAAAATACGTACCAGGTCAAAATAGAAAATACTACGGATAAACAATACCTCCCCTTTCCACCTGTTCTTGACATCATTTTCTTCTTCGACATGGGGGATGGCCGCCAATACTTTATTACATCTCTGTATATAGTCATATAAATTATTCCAGGCATTGGCTAGGGTCGGGTTGGTCGCGCTTTCCGAAAACCGACTAAAATCCCCGTCGTCATATGCTGTTCCCTGCCAGGTATTATCGGAACGGGATTCTGACATCATATATGAGAATTGGCTATTCACTTTTGCGGACTGAAGAGCGTCGTAACACCCATTTATCGCCTGTTCAATCTGGACAGGGGTTTGATAAAAACCGGACTCCGCTTTTTCAGATATTGGAACCAAATCAAGTAAGTTCTGACAGGCAGAAAACAAAAAAATAGATAGAAATAAAAAAATATGTATACTTCGCATTATAATTAAATTTAATCTTTTTAAAAGGTAATATTCACACTCAAGTTGAAAGTACGTGCCAGTGGATAGGTACCATCCGATTCTACACCTGGCACAAGAGCCGAATTTGAGTAATTGGCCGTCATGGCTTTATTGTAATAATGGTCAAACATATAAAAGTTGTCAACAGAGAATACTAATCTTAATCCCTCAAACGCTTTCATTCTCTTGATCAGATTGGACGGTAAATTATAGGCCAGTGAAACATTTTTGATCCTCAAATAACTGGCATCCTCTAACCAGAAATCTGAAATGGTTGTCAGATTCTCCGTAATTGCAGCCCGGGGTGTTTTCCCATCACCAGGTTGTTCTGGAGACTTCCATCTGTTTAGCCAATAGTCATAAACATTTCCCCTTGACTGACCATGTTGAGACTTAGTGATATTTAATAACTTATTTCCATATTGACCTTCTACAAAAATAGAAAGTGAAAAATCTCTGTAAGTAAATTCATTGGTCAGGCCACCGGTAAATTTAGGCAAATTGCTCCCTACGTATACACGATCTTCTTCCAGAGTGATCAGCCCATCACCATTTTGATCTACATATTTCAAATCACCAGGTTCCTGTCTTTTATAGGTTGGATTATTTTCAAGATCAGCTTGATCGACAAAAACTCCGTCTGTTTCAAACATATAATACGCTCCGATTGAATGGCCTATTTCTGTTTTGGTTACGACAAAATTCCGGGAATTTCCATAAATCGGACTTCCAGTGGGGCCCAATTCTTTGACAATGTTTTTATTGTGAGAAATATTGAAAAAAGAAGTCCAGCTAAAATGACTTTTATTTATAATGTTCGATTTGATCTCTAATTCAATTCCTTTGTTTTGAACTTTTCCAATGTTCTGGAGGGTATTGGTATTACCAGTAATTCCAGGTATGGGTACATTTAGTAACAAATTAAAAGTATTAGCGATGTAATAATCCAACGTCAGGTTCAGTCGATCATTCCAAAACCCCACATCAAAACCAAAATCTACGATATTTGTGGTCTCCCAGGTCAGATCAGGATTTGAAAAGGTGCCTGGACTGTAACCTGTTACAACCGTTTCGTTTTGGTCCAAATAGTTTCTCTGGGTAATTCGCCCGGTAGAGGAGTAGTTTCCAATGTTATTATTACCCGTGGATCCATAACTGGTGCGCAATTTTAAAGAGCTGAAAATTTCGGAATTCGTCATGAAATTCTCCCTGTCCAGATTCCAACCAACAGATAATGACGGAAACAAGCCCCATTTATTATTTTCCCCAAATCTCGAAGATCCGTCACGACGAAGACTGGAAGTTAGTATATATTTTCCTTGATAATCAATAATAATTCTTCCAAAATAGGACAACATTGACCATTCGGTAGCAAAAGAGGTTGCTGAATTAATGACTGTGCCTGCGTTCAATGTTTTGATTTCATCATCCGGGAAACCTGTCTTTTCAAAAGAATACGAATCATTTTTTTCTTTTTGATAGGAAAAGCCACCCAGTACATTGAATTCAAAGCCATTAGATCCGAAATTATATGTTACAGTAGTTTCAGTTAAATAATTTTGCCTGAAGTCCCCTATTTGACTGCCTACACTTCCTCTCCCTCTGTTAACATTATCGGTGATATAGGAATCGCTATCACTTTTTGACATCGTTAATCCGAGAGAGGTTTTTAAAAGTAAATTTGAAATGGGCTCTACAATCAGGTAAGGATTCGCCAAAATTGCTATGTTATCTGTAAGATCTAACGTTTCATTTTCAAGTACCACAGGGTTCAAAATGAACGCGGCATGGTAAGGATCGTAGCCTCCTTCCTGGGTTTGCATATTGAGACCAACTATAGGAGCCACTTGAGCGGACCTGATCACACTCAGAGGGGTAGGGCCGTTACTAGCCACAGTATTCTGATTATATTTTGAAAGGCTGGAATTAATTCCAACAGACAGAATTCTTCCAAGTTTGGACTCTAAGTTTGTTCGGAATGAAAACCTTTCAAAATCTGTATCTATAATTATACCCTCCTGATTCAAATAATTGAATGATGCATAATATTTTATATTATCATTCTTCCCTGAAAACGAGAGTTGCTGGCTACTTATTAATGCGTTTCGATTCAATAGATCTTGCCAATTATTGTCTGGAAATGATTCCGGATTACTTATCCATAAAGGATTAATTGCATAGGATGCATCAGGTGTTCTTGAAGTTAATGTAGAAGGGTCAATCCCGTTATATATTGCAGTATTGGTACGTTCTTCGATGGCATACTCTATATATTCCGCTCTATTTAATACACCAACTTCCTTCAGTTGCTGTTGCATTCCAAATGAACTTGAAAAATTTATCT
>CBFGVZ010000096.1:0-13527 GCA_965652315.1 uncultured Saprospiraceae bacterium
ATAAAATCGAGTATGGTTATGAAATTGATAAAATTGTTGTTATTTTAATGCTCTTATTTGGAGCCACTTCATCTCAAAACTGAGTCCGCATCGACAAATACAATATGAAATCCAGGTATATCATATGGACACTTTCAATCCTTATTCCCTGTTTGATGGGATGTGGATCGGATATCCCTGAGCGTATTCAGGCCGAGATGGCCACGCTGCCTGATCAGGTCGATTTCAATTTTGACGTCAAGCCGATTTTATCCGATAATTGTTTTACTTGTCACGGACCAGATGAGGGGACCCTTATGGCTGGATTGCGTTTGGATGATCCGGAAATGGCCTTGCAACCCATAGGTGGCAGTGGCAGTCATTTCGCAATAGTACCCGGAGATTTATCCAAAAGTGCTCTATTCCACAGGATTGTATCTGACGATCCGGAATGGCGAATGCCGCCCAAAGAATCCAATCTTACGCTGACCGACCGCGAAAAAGCCATCCTGATCAAGTGGATAGAACAGGGAGCAGAATACAAGCCCCATTGGTCTTTCATACCTCCCAAAATGCCGGAATTACCTGAATCCAGGGAAGTCAGATGGAATTCTACAGGCATTGATCAATTAGTTTCAGCGCAATGGGCCATTCACCAGCTGGAACCGGCGCCAAGGGCTGATCGAGCCACGCTGATCAGACGGCTATCGTTCGATCTTACCGGACTGCCGCCCAGCATAGCAGAAATTGATCGCTTTGTCCGGGATGAGTCCCCGAACGCCTATGAAGATTTGGTGGACCAGCTGTTGGCGTCTCCTGCGTATGGTGAAAGAATGGCGGCTATTTGGATGGACGTGGCCCGGTATGCGGATAGTGATGGTTATCTGGACGACAAGCACCGGAATTTTTCGCCGTGGAGGGATTGGGTGATCGAGGCTTACAATAAGAATATGCCATATGATGAATTTATCACCTGGCAATTGGCAGGTGATCTGTTACCGGACAAAAGCAAGGAAAGTATTTTAGCTACCGCTTTCAACCGACTGCACAAAAAGAATTCAGAAGCCGGGATCACATTTGAGGAATTCCGGGTCGAATATGTAGCCGATCGGGTCGAGACCCTGAGCAAAGGTATACTGGGATTATCAATTCAGTGCGCGCGATGCCATGATCACAAATACGATGAAATCAGTCAGAAGGATTACTTTAAAATGTTTGCGTTCTTTAATAGTACCAATGAGATTGGTACGCCTGTTTACGGACCGGATCAGACCCCCGGCCCGGCATTGTTATTGACCACTAAGGAACAAGAGGATATTATCGATTTTATTGACCAGGAAACCAAAGATCTCAATCAAAAACTGGTACAAGCCAAAAATGAACAGCAACAAAAATCCGAGGCCTGGATCAAAAATCAATCCGTCAGTGATCTGAGTCAGACCATAGAAAAATCTGTAAACGCCAGCCTGGCCCATTACTATCCCCTTGACCGGATAATCAAGACCACAAATGGGGACTTCGAATTCCGGAACGCACTCCGGACCAACCAGCCTGGTAAAGCCAATGATCCGTTGCTGAAAAAAGGAATAAAAGGTCAGGCATATTTTATAACGGAATATAATTCCATAAAACTCGGAAATAAGGTGGGGTGGTACGAACGGACCGAGCCATTTTCTGTGGAACTGTGGATTTATCCGGATACGATCTACGAAGATGTGGGCGTTTTTTATCATTGCGAAGACCTCCGTCTGGGGCTAAAGGGATATTCCCTGTTCCTGCAGGATAATCATCTTCAGTTTCGAATGGCCCATTCCTATCCACAGAATGCCATTCAGGTGACCTCGAACGAACCCCTGCCCGTCAGAAAATGGACCCAGGTCACGATCACCTATGATGGGTCAAGTCAGGCTGAGGGAGCCAGGATTTACACCAATGGCCGCGAATGTAAGGTAAGCCGGGATATCGACAATTTGTATAAAGGGATTTTATATGAGCCGGATATTCACACTTATGGTTTCCAGGGATTTATGCTGGGAAACCGGGCACATATCTTACCACTACACAAAGGAGGAGTGGATGAAATAAAAATATATAACCGGGATCTTACAAGCCTGGAAGTTTTGTTCAATTATGAGCAAAAAAACTTTGTAGATAGGTTCGGATCATTGGGTGAGGACCAAAAATCAGAGGTCCAGAATGAATATTACCTCAGAACCCAGACGCCCGGACTGGAGGGATTGCGTGAAAAAATCCATGAACAGAGAGAGAAGAAAAATCAATTACTAAACAACGTTCCCGAGATCATGGTCATGGGGGATCTCCCGGAACCACGAACCACCCATATCCTGGAAAGGGGGGTTTATGACCAGCCTGGTGAAATAGTAGAAGCCGGGGTTCCGGACATTATCTTTCCTTATGACGAACATTTGCCTAAGAACCGACTGGGATTGGCCAAATGGTTATTTGATCCGGACAATCCGATCACCGCCCGGGTATATGTGAACAGGCTCTGGCAGATGTTTTTCGGTAAGGGTATCGTCGAAACCTCTGCTGATTTTGGGAATCAGGGGAAGCTGCCTACCCATCCCCAATTGCTCGACTATCTGGCCATTCAATTTATCGAATCAGACTGGGATGTCAAAGCATTGCAGAAAATGATCGTCATGTCAGAAGTATATCGACAATCTTCCAGGATTTCCGACCATAATCTGGAAATGGATCCGGAAAATAAGTACCTGGCTCGCGGATCTCGTTTTCGTATGACATCTGAAATGATTAGGGACAATGCGCTGGCTATTAGCGGATTGCTGGTAGATAGCCTGGGTGGAGAAAGCGTCTATCCATATCAGCCCGCCGGTTTGTGGGACGAACTGAGCAACAAATCCTGGCGATACAGATACCTTCAGGAACCGGGCCCTGGATTGTACCGAAGAAGCATTTACACCATCTGGAAACGGACATCACCTCCTCCCTCGATGTTGATATTTGATGTACCAAATCGGGGTGAATGTATGGTTCGAAGACAGGAAACGAGTACGCCCCTCCAGGCGTTGGTGTTGCTCAATGATCCCCAGTACCTCGAAGCTGCAAGGGCAATAGCAGAAAAGGTCATGAACCAACTTCCCCGTGATACAGAAAAGCAACTGGAGCTGGCTTTCCGACTGATTACCGGCAGAATTCCCCGGGGAGATGAAACAGAATTACTACACCAATATTTGAAAGAGGAGACCAAACATTTTGAAGAAAATCCAGAAGCGGCACTTCAGTATCTGAGTGTTGGGGAAATGGCATGGGACCGTAGTCTTGAGCCAGAATCTTTGGCTGCATTGGCTACTCTATCCAGTTCGATTATGAATACTTATGAGGGTTATACCCGTAAATAATAAAAAATGGAGGAACTTAGAAAGCATATAAAGCAGGAAAGCCGCAGAGACTTTTTAAAAAATGCGGGCCTGGGTTTTGGCAGTATCGCTTTAAGCACGCTGCTCAATCCGCTCCATTTACAGGCAGATCCTCCAACGGGCGGTGGTGCATTGAAACAAACCCACTTCCCCGCCAAAGCAAAACGCATCATATACCTGTTTCAGAGTGGGGGGCCATCCCAGATTGAAACGTTTGATTTCAAACCCGCTCTGAAAAAATGGCACGGCCAGGAAATTCCGGATTCTATCAAACAGACCCAACGAAATTCAGGTATGGTTTCCGGACAGTCCTCTTTCCCTTTGGTGCAGTCTATTTTTGACTTCAAACAATACGGTAATTCCGGTGCCTGGGTAAGTGAATTATTTCCCTATACCGCTGCCGTAGTAGATGACATTTGCATTATCAAATCCATGTACACAGAGGCTATAAATCATGAACCTGCAGTGATGTTTATGCAAACCGGGTCACAGCAAAGCGGTAGGCCTTCGATAGGATCCTGGATGAGCTACGGCTTGGGCTCGGACAATGAAAATTTGCCCCATTTTATCGTTTTGATCTCTAAGGGGGGTGGCGCACAGCCCCTCAGCGCATCAGCCTGGGGAAATGGATTTCTGGCCTCCCACCATCAGGGTGTGCAATTCCGATCAGGCAAAGATCCAGTATTGTATCTCAGCAATCCTTATGGTGTCCACAAGCAAGACAGACGGCGGGCCCTCGACTACATCAACAAAATGAATGAACTTCAATATAATGCCTGGAATGACCCGGAAATCCATTCAAAGATGAATCAATACGAAATGGCATTCCGGATGCAGACCTCGGTCCCAGAGGCTGTGGATATCAGTGATGAACCGGACTATATCTATGATCTATATGGTGAGGATGCCAGGATCCCCGGGACCTACGCAGCCAATTGTCTGCTGGCTAGAAGAATGGCTGAGCGGGATGTGAAATTTATCCAGTTGTATCACATGGGATGGGACCAGCACGGTAATTTACCTTCCGGGATAAAAAGACAGGCTTTGGGAACGGATCAGGCTACAGCTGCGTTGATCCGGGATTTGAAGCAACGGGGTTTGCTGGAGGACACATTGGTCGTCTGGGGTGGAGAGTTTGGCCGCACCAGTTTTTCACAGGGCAGATTGACTCCTGAAAACTACGGACGGGACCACCACCCAGGTTGTTTTACTATGTGGATGGCGGGTGCTGGTGTGAAAAAAGGCCTGGTGTACGGGGATACGGATGTGTTCAGTTACAATGTCACCACCAATGGTGTGCATGTGCACGACTTTCAGGCTACATTGCTCCATTTATTTGGTATCGACCACGAACGTCTGACCTACAAATACCAGGGTCGCCGCTTCCGATTGACCGATGTGAGTGGAAAGGTGGTGGAGGATATTTTATCTTAACAACGGAGAATGGAGTCGAATTTCGAATTGTTTCTGGGGAGATTTCACCCGTTGATAGTGCATTTGCCGATTGGCTTCCTGATATTGGCGATACTGCTGGACATCATATCCGTCCGCTGGCACCGGGAATCACCAAAACTGGACAAGGCGGTTGCCTATGCGTATCTGCTTGGAGGTATTACCGGACTGATGGCAGTGGGAACGGGCTGGCTGCTGGCCGGAAGTGGAGGATATACAGATCCTTCGGTCCAGTGGCACCGGTGGCTCGGTGTATCGGTAACCCTCCTTTCCTTTTGCGCATGGGCACTGAAATCGAAAAAACCGGATCTCCCGGCTGCAGTTTACCGAACCAATGTTATTCTTTTAGCCGGTACCCTTATTTTTACCGGCCATCTGGGTGGAAATTTAACCCATGGTTCCGGTTTTCTCCTGGAACACGCGCCTCAGCCTATTAGAACGCTTTTTGGAGGTGAGGATGGCTCTCCGGGAATTACACTCCCAAACAATCCGGATTCTGTGCTGGTCTATGCGCATCTGATCAAACCCATTTTGGAATTAAAGTGTATGTCCTGTCACAACAGCGGCAAAACCAAGGGCGGGCTCGATATGTCCGCACCGGAAAGCTTCCGGGAAGGTGGAGATGAAGGGGCTGCCATCGTTGCCGGACAACCATTTGAAAGTGGTATTTTTCAACGAACCACACTGCCTTTCAATCATGCCAAATTTATGCCCCCAAATGGACGACCGCTGGAATACCACGAAATCAAATTACTCGAATGGTGGATTTCTGAAGGCGCCTCTTTCGACAGCCAGATTTCTGATGTGGGAAAACCAGAAGACATAATGGTAATACTGTTGGACAGATACGGACTGGACGTGCGGCCCCGACCGTTTTTTGAAACTACGGAGATCGAGGTTTTGCAAGCCTCCATTTGGGAAGGGTTGACCGAAAATGGATTCAAGGGAAGGACCTTATCCGAAAGCAACAACTATGTGACCGTTAGCCCAACATCCCTCATCCTGGCAGAAGGCAGCCTGGAGAGTTTGTTGAATGCCAGTACCCATATTGTGGATCTGGATCTGAGCCGGACCAATTTGGATGATTCCAGGCTGGCCATCGTCGGAAAACTGGAGAATCTTTACAGCCTCAACCTCAACAATACCGGGATCACAGACGAGGGTCTGAAAAGTATTGCCGATCTTCCAAAGCTTGCAATTTTGAATCTGTACGGCACCGCTGTCACGGATACCGGACTCGAGGTCCTGAAAAACCTGCCGGCATTAAAAAAGGTGTACCTGTGGCAAACGGACGTCACGACAGAATTTGTATCTCAGTGGCAATCCGAAAGCGAAATTGAAATCGTGATGGGTGAATGATGTGCTGAGAACTAAATTCTTGATCCAATAGTAGCTCAAGTTCCTGGAAATAAACTTGTAGATGCTACGTGTGAAAAATAAAATGGTCTCTGTTACTTTTTTTGCTGAAAAATAATAACCAAAAAAGCAGCCCTCTGCAAAGGCGCCTCAGCTCACGCACAAGCTTACGATCCTGGTGAGCGATGGGATCGGTAAACTTGGGGCTGGCTTAGCTCGAATTATTTATCACAGTCTCAGTCTGAAAAAGATGTAGTCCCGGTAGAAAAGTTACACCAGAATTTCATGCACGACCCTGCCCGCCACATCGGTCAGTCGAAAATTTCTTCCCTGGAACTCATAGGTCAGTTTTTCATGGTCAAATCCCAGTTGATGGAGGATGGTCGCATGCAGATCATGAACATGAACCCGGTCCCGGACACCATAGTAGCCGATTTCATCGGTCTCACCATAACTGATTCCTCGCCGGATTCCCGCTCCAGTCATCCACATGGTAAAGGCTTCAAGGTGGTGATCTCTGCCGTCAAATCCCACTCCTGTTCGCGCTTCCATCATGGGAGTCCGACCAAATTCTCCACCCCACACTACGAGCGTCTCTTCCAGGAGACCACGCTGTTTCAGATCCGTGATCAATGCAGCCATCGGTTGGTCTATTGCTTTGCATGATGCCCTCATACCGGCACCCACACCGTTACCTTCACCTACCCCGTGCGTATCCCATCGATTGTCGTACAATTGGACGAATCGGGTACCCTGTTCGATCAACCGGCGAGCCAATAAGCAGTTATTGGCAAAGGAAACTTTTCCAATCTCCGTTCCGTACATTTCGTGTATATACGCTGGTTCTTCCTCGATACTCATCACTTCCGGCACTTCCGACTGCATTCGGAAAGCCAGTTCATACTGAGCTATGCGCGATAAAATTTCCGGATCACCAACCTGCTCGTATTCTTTTTGATTGATCTGGTTAATGATTTCGATGGATCGTTTCCTTAAGTGCGGATCTACCTGATCAGGATTGGATAAAAACAACACCGGATCCCCTTTGGACCTGCATTGAACGCCCTGATATATGGTAGGCAAAAAACCGCTGCCCCATGCGCTTTTCCCAGCGCTAATGGCACCACCCCCGGAAGAAAGCACCACAAATCCCGGCAGATTCTCATTCTCGGAGCCCAAGCCATACACCACCCATGAACCCAGGCTCGGATTACCCGGTCTTGGATTACCCGTCTGCATAAACAATTGAGCCGGGGCATGATTGAACTCATTCGTATGCATTGCTTTTAAAAAAGCCACGTCATCCACCACTTTGGAAAATTCGGGCAGGTAATCGGAAACGTAGGCTCCTGATTCACCGTGCTGCTTAAAAACAGACTGCGGGCCCAATAATTTTGGGATACCGGTCAGAAAGGCAAAGTTCTTTCCTTCCATAAGGGACTCCGGTGTATCCTGCCCATCGAGCTTCATCAGTTCGGGTTTGTAATCGAACAATTCCAGATGCGAAGGACCGCCAGCCATATGCATAAATATGACATTCTTCGCTTTGGGAACAAAGTGGGGTAAGCCAGTGGAAACGTTCCGGATAACATCCACGGATTCTACCGTTTCCGGTGATTCCATCCTGCAACCGAGCAACGACCCCAGCGCTAAAGCCCCCAGTCCCGATGTACATTTTTTCAGAAAATGGCGTCTTGTATTGAAATGTGCCTGTCTGTACAACGCTTCATTTGCGATATTCATAAGTTCTTTTTTTCTAGTTCCTGTCCAGCTGGTTTCCATGCCGAACCTGCATATATTGGTTTTTATCTTCTGGTGACAAATTCATCCAGATTGAACATAACATTGCACACCATTCTCAGTGCCAATACCTGATGCTCCCTATTAAAATCTGGTTTGATTCCATCGGGACGTTCCTTTTGATAATGGTCAAGCGATTCACGGTACAAGGTAATCAGTGGTTGCACCTTTGCTTCATCGGGCGGAAGTGCAGTAATGAGCTGAAAGGTTTCCCGGATACCCTGTTCCGGATCTGCCGAATATTCCCGGTAGATTTTTCGGGCCAATGCTCCCGCCGCCTCCACATATACGGAATCATTTAACAGGACCAGGGCCTGCAACGGCGTATTCGTTCTGACACGCTCGGAAGTGCATACCTCCCTTGAGGGGCTGTCAAAGGTCACCATGGATGGATAGGGATTCGTCCGCTTCCAATAGGTATAAACTGCCCGTCTGTATCGGTCATCCCCCGGACTTTCGGTCCAAAAATCACCACCAAAACTGCGGATACTTTCCGGCTGATAAGGCATGACTCCCGGCCCGTACATCTTTTCATTTAATAATCCACTGATCGCCAGGGCCTGGTCCCGTATTTTTTCAGCGGACAATCTCGTCCGGGATCCCCTTGACAGGTATTTGTTGTAAGGATCTTTAGCCAGCGATTCATCAGTCACCACCGAACTCTGCTGATAAGCAGCCGACATGACGATGGTTTTGATTAAAGATTTAATACTCCAGTCCATCTCATCTCTAAACCGTACAGCCAACCAGTCCAGCAATAACGGATGTGTGGGTAACATCCCTTGAGAACCAAGGTCTCCCATAGTACCCACGATTCCGTGTCCGAAAATACGATCCCACACCCGGTTGACAAAAACACGAGCTGTGAGCGGATTCTCTTCACATACCAACCACCGGGCAAACGATAACCGGTTTACGGTATCCGAGGGGATATGGCCCAATGATTCAGGTATACCAGGTTCAACCTCCTCTCCCGGTTTTCTCCAGTCTCCCCGTTCAAACACATTGGTAATCCGACGGGCATCGGGAGGCAATTCCTGCAGGATCGGTGTTTGTACGGGTATGAGGCTTTCGAGTGTCCGGATTTTTTCAATCACCGGAATACCCGTCTGCTCATATGCGGGATCGCTTTCGTGATAAAATATCCAGTCCAGCCGCACCAGATCCTGGGCATAATTCTCGTCCTTCCGGAAATAAAAATATACATCATGCCGGCCGGTCATGGGTTCAATCGCCACTGATGCCTCCTCCCATTTCTCCGGTTTGTTTCCCGGAAACTCCTTCCCGGTTACACCAAGGGTAACTTCCCCAATCTTCCTACCCAGAGGTTCGCCTATCCGCACCTCCACAACGGCACCGTACTGGGAGGCATAACCCAGGGAAATGGATTCCACATCCTCCAGATCCACCTTTTCAAACATGATCCAGGAACTGTCCTGCACCTGCCAGATCGATTTTTGATCGTGTCCCACCAATTCGATAAAAGTGCTCTTGTCCTGGAATTCTTCGGCTTCGATTTTCCGGTAACCGATCTGGGTCAGATAGGATTGTCGTAAGTCATGTATCGATTTCACAGCCGTTGGTGGATCGATTTCTTCGAAGGTGTTTTCAAGCCAATCGAGCACCCCCCTCACTTCCTGCTGTGACAGCGTATCATAGGTGTAAATTTTAGGTTGTTCGTTGTACAGATCCCGATCCACCGTATTATTGAAAATGGCCATTGACGAGTAAAATTCCTCCAGGGTAATGGGGTCATACGGATGGCTGTGACACTGAACACACGACATGGTGACGCCCTGCCACACCTCATAGGTAGTGCCTACCCTTTCCACCACCGCAGCGACCCGGAATTCTTCATCATTGGTACCTCCCTCATCATTGGCCATGGAATTGCGGTGAAAGGCAGTGGCAATATATTGGGATTCTGATGGCTGTGGCAGCATATCTCCTGCCAGTTGTTCAATAGTGAACTGGTCAAATGGCATATCCTCATTGAAGGCCTGGATCACCCAGTCCCGGTATTTCCAGATTTCGCGGTGGAGATCTTTCTCGTATCCTTTGGAATCGGCGTAGCGCGCCAAATCAAGCCACATAGCAGCCCAGTTCTCTCCGTACGCCGGAGATTGGAGTAACCTGTCCACTACTTTTTCATAGGCCAGCGGATCCGGATCGTTCACGAAATTCCGGTAATCCTCCAATGTTGGCGGCAGTCCGGTGATGTCGAGAAATATTCTTCGCAGCAACAATTCCTGCGGTGCCCGTGGTGATGGTTTCAACCCTAATTCCTCGAGTTTCCGGTAAACGTAAAAATCGACTTCGTTGCTGCAGGAATCACTGTAGATCGTTGTCGGAATTGAAATATCGGTATCTGGAACTTCATAGGACCAGTATTTTTCCCAGTGTGCGCCCTGGTCGATCCAGTCCGTGATCAGATTGATTTCTTGTTCGGATAGCGGGGGATGGTCCAGTGGCATTCTCTTTGCCGGATCGTGATGCTTGATCCGGCGAACCATTTCACTTTTTCTGCTATTGCCCGGGATGATGGCTGGCTGCCCGGATGCAGTGGGGGATTTGGCTTCTTCTTCGAACAACAGGCTAAATCCACCAGACTGCTTTACTCCACCATGGCAGGATATACATTTATCATTAATGATGGAGCGGATATCCCGGTTATAACTGATCTTTTCTGATGGATCATGCTTCCACCAGAGGAAGATCATCAGGATGATCAGGGGGACTCCCATCCATATCCATCGTTTGCTCGTTGTCATAATGGGTTGAAGATACTATTAAAAAGACGATAAATAACATCAAGGTAGTTCAAGTTTTCCTAAACAGATATCCGGAAATAAAAACAAGGTAACCCGATCAATTTTCCCGTGAAGGCCTGTATATGGGTGACATTCTTTTTCACACTCAGCCCCATGTTTGTTGTCCCCAAATTTCCGTTTGATATAAGAACCCAGTGGTAAAAATTCCTGATATTCCTTAAGCCAGTCAGCAACACACCTATCGGGAAAAAACTGATTTGGCTCATAGCATTATGATTGAATTATCGATTCAAGAAATAGATTATACCTGAAGTAAAGATAAAAAATTCTGAAATGAGCACCAGGATTCTGTTTTCATACCTCTTGCTACGGTTCGCACCTCATGACAATCAACTGATCCCGGAATTTCCTTCGTAGTATAATTTGGCAAAGTGATCGATTACCTGTAGCTTAGTGCAGCTTTCCGAACCTTCAAACCTATGTACCTGAACATCCATTACCTATTCATTGCTCTGGCCCTCTTTTCAGTAAATTTCCTGAAAGCCCAAAACAGCGAGGTAGAAAATCACCCGAATATTTCCAAACCGAATATCATTTTCATACTGCCCGATGACCTGGGCTGGAACGATGTGGGCTACCATGGTTCTTTCGTAAAGACCCCTCACCTGGATCGGCTTGCTGCACAAGGTGCCAAGCTGGAGCAGCATTATGTCATGCCCAGTTGTACCCCCAGCCGGGTCAGTCTCATAACGGGCAAATATCCTAGCCGCTATGGTATTTTGGCTCCTGCCTACGGGGAAGTGATAGATCTCGGAGATCCCACGCTGGCTTCCCTGCTCAGTGAGCTCGGGTATTATACTTCGATTTCCGGTAAATGGCACATGGGGTCGCCCCCCTACACGCCGTTGAAATACGGTTTTCAGTCCTCCTACGGGTATTTTGACGGACAAATTGACCCCTACACGCATGAATATAAACGTGAAAACAAAGAGGCTGGTACTCGATCCTGGCATCGAAACGATGAATTTTTGGATGAGGAAGGACACGCTACTGATCTTATTACCGAAGAAGCCATCCGGGTCATCCGGGAACAAAAAGACGATCCGTTCTTTTTATATGTTGCCTACAGCGTTCCACATTATCCCCTATCCGAGCCCACCGGATGGACATCTCTTTACGACGAATACAATGTCGAACCTTCCCGGAAATGGAATGCGGCTAGCATCAGTCATATGGATGCTGGCATTGGCCGAATCATCGATGTGCTGGAAGAAACCGGCCAGGAAGAAAATACTCTAGTGATCTTTGTCAGCGATAATGGCGGACAGAGCCACTGGCACAGTGACACAGAATATCACGGCGCATATGCGGATAAACCCCATACTGTGCTGGGCGATAATTATCCACTGCGGGGTTGGAAAACAGACCTTTATGAAGGAGGCATCCGTGTACCTGCCTTTGCGTGGTGGCCAGGAGTCATAGCGGGCGGCACTGTGATAAATACACCGATCCACATAGCGGACTGGCTTCCGACATTGATTAATCTGGCTTCAGGGGCAGCTCAACCGGATGACCTGAACCTGGATGGAAAGGACATATGGGCATTATTTGACGACACACGTTCAGATTATGAGGCACATCCTTTTTACTGGAAGATCCGGGAGGGAATCGCGGTGAGGGAAGGAAAATGGAAGATGATCGCTTTTACTTCAGGGCGGACTGAGTTGTACAATATTGAAGAAGACTTTCGGGAAACCAGAAATGTAAGTACAGAGCACCCGGAAATTATTGAAAGGCTTTCTGGATTGATGGAAGATTTCCAGAAAGGGGACCGGAAATAGTTATCCGGGAAATTGGAGACTAGTGAGATTATAACATGCTTTTGATGGAGGTAGATAGAGAATAATTTAAAGCATTTAGGCCATTGGAATAATCTCAGATCCGGAACATATTTTCCGTTACAATAGAAAACAACAGCCCATAGACAACATCAATTATAATAACCCTGGCTTGCACCTTCTTTTGCGCATAAACCAATAGCCGCCTCAGCCACCCGCCATTCACATACTCGTAAGTTATCATTAAGATAAATTTAATTTCGAGAAATTCCACATTTACGTTCAAGTTTTTACATTAGCCGCTGTACTTGTTCATTCATCAAATATTAAAAACAGTATTGGTATGAAAACTCGTGCAGGAGCCCCGATAGGGGCAGGATTAACTCTCATTCTTGTAACGTTATTTATTCTTACTTTTCGATCATCCGGCTGCCTGGCGCAAAGCCTAAGTCTTTACACACCGTACCCTGAAATCACGGTGCCACCGGGTGAATCGATCGATTACTCCATCGATTTGATCAACCATACTGGTGCGACACGTTCGGCAGATATAACCCTAACCAACGTACCAGAAGGATGGAATTTTGACCTGAAATCCGGTGGATGGAACGTGGGGAAAGTCGCTGTACTACCGAGTGAGAAGAAAACGCTTTCGCTGAATATGAACGTTCCTCTGCGGGTCGAAAAAGGGACGTATGAATTCCAGGTAGTCGCCGGAGGATACGACCGTTTGCCACTGACTATCATTGTGTCAGAACAAGGCACGTTCAAGACAGAATTTTCGACCAAACAGGCTAATATGGAAGGGGCTGCCAATTCGACCTTCACATTCAACGCCTCCCTACGCAACAGTACCGCTGACAATCAGGTTTATGCCCTTCAGGCCAGAGCCGAAAGAGGTTGGAATGTCATTTTCAAGGCTGACTACAA
>CBFGVZ010000097.1:0-13458 GCA_965652315.1 uncultured Saprospiraceae bacterium
CTACATAACCCTTAATAATACTGCATCATATGCATTTCTTAGGAATATGAGATAGGAGGAAGTGTTGCGAAACAGAGGTAGATAAAATAAATGCGTGCGGATTATTCTTCAGGATAGTGGTAACGTAGAAGCACGGAATCGATAAAGGGGGAATCGAGATGGCACTTACAAAGGGGAAAGAGGTGGCAAGGGCACTTTAAAGTAACCTATGCACACGATGGCTGTTCAAGCTTATAATACTAATTATCCGAAATCGTCGAACGCAATATTCTCCTCAGGTACCCCCAATTCATCGAACATTTTCAAGCAAGCATCGAGCATCGGACCCGGTCCACACAAATAATATTCGACTTCTTCGGGCTCCGGATGATCTTTCAGATAATTATCATAAAGCGCCTGGTGGATAAAACCTGTAAATCCATCACCTTCCGGATCATCCAGGCTCTTCTTCAGCTTCCAGTTATCTTCCTCCAGGGCAGCAGAAAGCGCGATGTTATATTGAAAATTATCAAACTCTTTTTCTATAGCCCGGAAATGGTCGGTATAGAACAATTCCCGTTTGGAGCGGCCACCATACCAGTAAGACACCTTACGTTTTCGTTCTTTGACCGTATGGAACAAATGAAACAGGTGAGATCTCAACGGTGCCATACCGGCACCCCCACCGATGTAAATCATTTCCTTATCCGTATCCTTAATAAAGAACTCTCCATACGGTCCGGAAATCGTCACTTTATCGCCTTTTTTCAGATCAAAAACATAGGAGGAACAGACACCCGGATTTACATCACTCCATTTATTGGCACTTCGATCAAACGGTGGTGTGGCGATCCGGATATTGAGCATCACGATATCTCCTTCTGCGGGGTGGTTGGCCATGGAATAGGCCCGGAACTGGGGCTCATCGTTGACCATTTGGAGATCCCATAATTTCCAGTCATCCCATTCACTTTTGAATTTATCTTTACCGGCCGGATCATCCGGTAGCGGTGCGATATCAAAATTTTTGAAATCCACTACCGTTTCGGGCACATCGATCTGTACATAGCCACCGGGTTCGAAATCCAATGTTTCTCCTTCTGGTAACCTCACAATAAATTCCTTGATAAAGGAAGCCACATTGTAGTTGGACACCACCTCGCATTCCCATTTCTTGATCCCGAAAATTTCTTCCGGGATACCGATTTCCATATTATCCCGCACTTTGACCTGACAGGCCAGTCGCATTTTGCCCTCGGCATCTTTCCGGCTGATGTGGTTGAGCTCAGTGGGCAGAATGTCCCCACCACCACTGTACACCCGGCACGTACACATTGCACAGGTCCCCCCACCCCCACAGGCAGAGGGCAGAAAAATATTTTGATCTGCCAGCGAGGACAACAAAGAGGAGCCCGGTTGCACTAGAAGGGGCTTTTCTTTATCACCATTGATAACGATCTCCACATTCCCGGAGGGCACCAGTTTTTTCCTTGCAAAAATCAACAGGGAAGCCAACAGAACTATTAAAGCACTAAAAACGAGGACGGCGTATATGATAATTCCAAAATCGATTAATATGATCATGTCGTAATACTTTCTTTCCTAAATTATTTAAATGCTCCCGGATCTATGCCAAGCAAGCTCATGAAGGCTATTCCCATCAAGCCTGTCAACAGGAATGCCATTCCCAGTCCGCGCATGGGAGCAGGAACATTGGAATAGGCCATTTTTTCCCGGATTGCAGCCAGAGCAATAATGGCCAAAAACCAGCCAAATCCACCACCTAATCCAAAGGCTACAGATTCACCAAAATTATATTCCCGTGCCACCATAAACAGGGAACCGCCCAGGATGGCACAGTTGACCGTGATCAGGGGCAGGAAAATTCCCAATGCACTATACAAACCTGGGGAATATTTTTCCAGGACCATTTCTACTAATTGGACCATACTGGCAATCACAGCAATGAAAAGGATTAACCTCAGAAATGTCAGATCCACACCCAACAAACCGTCCGGGCTAAGTATATAGGTCGTTATAATCCAATTGATCGGTGCAGTAATGCCCAGTACAAATATAACAGCAAGTCCCAGTCCGAAAGCCGTTTTCACAGATTTGGAGACCGCCAGGAATGAGCACATTCCCAGAAAATAGGACAGAATCAGATTCTCAATAAAGGCGGACTTTATAAATATATTGATATATTCCATGATGCTTATTTTAAGATCATTCAATTAAGAGATATCGATTAACTTGGTATTCCGGGATCGCTGTATCCATATCAATCCAGCTATAATAAACATTGCCGCAGCAGATAAGACCATCAGCCCGTTGTTCTGGTACCAGCCAAACCAGGAATCAAAACCTGTCGTGGCGGAAGTGTTGATCAGATAATCCGGAGTGGGTCCGATTAATTGCAATGTTCCAAAAGGCGATCCAGCGAAAAGTGTCCCTTTTCCAAAAACCTCCCTGCACAATCCGACCACGATCAGTATAACACCGTATCCCAGGCCATTTCCGATACCGTCCAGAAACGATTGCCAGGGCTTGTTCGCCATCGCAAATGCTTCCAATCGTCCCATGATGATACAATTTGTAATAATCAAACCAATAAACACGGATAACTGTTTATAAACCGAGTAGTTAACCGCTTTGAGGGTCAATTCCACGATGGTCACCAATGTAGCGACTATGACCAGTTGCACTATCATCCGAACAGATTTGGGGATTCGGCTCCGCAGCATTGAGGTGAATAAATTGGAAAAAGCAGCAACGAAGATTACCGCTACTGTCATCACAAGTGAAGGGTACACCAGGGTGGTAACGGCCAGGGCAGAACATATTCCCAGAATCTGAACCGTTATAGGATTGTCGTCATTCAGAGGATCGGTTAACAACCTTCGCTCTGCTTTGCCAAATTCGAGAAATTTTCTTTTCTCCTTGACCTGTTCTTGTTCTTTAGATATTGTTTCAGCCATGATATCTGGTTTCTGAGTTATTGTTCCAACTTTTTAAAATATGGTTCATAATTCTGGATGCCCTCATAAAACATATCAGTCACACCATTCATTGTGATGGTCGCTCCTGAAATGGCTTCGACCTGATGTTCCGGTTCCCGGAGCAATCCTTTGACCACCTGAACAGAGGTATAATTTCCACTTTCATCATACAATTTTTTGCCCTCAAAACTGGCTGGAAATGATGGGTTATCCTTGATCTCTGCTCCTAATCCGGGCGTTTCACTAACGTGATCAAAACTGACACCTTCGATGGTGACCAGGTCCTGATTGATTGCAACATTGCCCCATATCGCATCCCAAAGTCCACTTCCTCTGATACTTACTATATAGATTTTGGACCCATCCGCCTTATTGAAAATGTAGAGTGGATAATGTTGTTCACTCTTTGGTTTCTTGAGTTCGTCGGCCATAATAATTTGGTCGACATTCTCATCTTCCACTTCATTACCTTCAGCGTCCACTACCTTCCCTTCCATCTGTTCATTGAAAATCTCCTGTACTTCAGTAACCGTCATCGCATCGATGGGTTTGTCAAATTCATCTGCAATGGAAAGCAAGACGCTTTTTTTATTGTAAACCGTCTCATTGAGGTCATGAATAGGCTTAAGGAATGTATTCATTCCAGCCAGGATAAACGCGGTGATCATAGTCATGATCAGCACGAATGTTATGATATATTTGGTTGTATCACGCACTTTTCAATCTTTTTTTCATGTTATTTTCTACAATAAAATGGTCGATCAATGGTGCAAAGGTATTCATAAACAGAATAGCCAACATCCATCCTTCCGGGTAAGCGGGATTGATAATCCGGATGATCATACCGATCATACCGATTAAAAATCCGTACACCAATTTCCCAAAATTGGTCCCGGAAGCAGTCACCGGATCGGTAGCCATATATACGATGGCAAACCAAAAACTACCCATCACAAACTGGTCTTGCCATGGCACTGTCATAAATGGAGTGGCACCCCACAGGTTAAACAACAAGGACATTACGACAGCTCCCACTAAACCACTGAGCATGATCCGCCAGCTTCCTATTTTGGTAATTAATAACACCAAAGCTCCTAAAATGATCAAAGGTTTGGAGGTTTCTCCGATAGATCCAGGTATGGTCCCCCAAAACATCTGACTGGAAGAATACACTTCTGTCACCCGTTCCCAGCCTCCTTCAAAAGCCAGTGCCAGGGGCGTGGCTCCTGTAAAGCCATCCACTATAGTAGCCCCCGCGTCAAATTGGGCCCATCCAAACCACCCGAACAATGTGTTGAAAAAAGAAGTTTGCCACCAACCGTAATCCACCTGCATTCCAGGCAATATTTGTTCAAAACCGGCTATCCAGATCTGGTCACCTGAAATGGTCGTAGGATACGCGAAAAATACAAATGCCCTCGACAACAGTGCAACATTCCAAATATTTTTACCGGTTCCCCCAAAGGCTTCTTTACCCATAAAAACGGCAAAAGCCACAGCCAGGCACAAAATCCAGATCGGCAGGTCCGGCGGCATTATCAGGGGAATCAATGCACCTGAAACCAGGAAACCTTCTTCGATCGCGTGACCTTTTCGCCAGGCAAAATAAAATTCAATCCCCAGACCCACCACATGAGTCCAAATGAACAATGGTAGGATTTTAGTCAGTCCATAAGCCAGTTTCAAATGAAAACCTTCCAAAAATCCGGTATGCATACCGAGCGCTAAAAAATGCTGATGTCCTATATTGTACGTTCCAAACAAATAACAAAGTTGAAGCGCCAATACTACTATTACCATCGTTCTTTTGAGATCTATCCGATCGCGGATGTGCACTCCAGTTGCTGTGGTGGTATCATTGGGAGTATATAAGAAGGTAAAGAACCCATCGTACAATGTATGACCGAAGGTACCTTTTTCGGGTTCATGTTCTTTAATAAATTTCAGCAGTTTACTCATGCTTTATTATTACGTTCTATTAACTTTAATTGACCAGTTTTCTGCTAAGCTTCCAACAACATGTAATCCAATCCCTCGCGCAGTATTTTCTGTATTGGCTGTTTGGAGGTACATACAAATTCACAAAGTGCTACGTCTTCTTCCACCAGTTCATAAATTCCAAGACCTTCCATCCGGTCAATATTCTGAGTCAAAATTGCCTTGAAAAGCAGTTGGGGATAGGTATCCATCGGCAATACATCTTCGTATTGCCCTGTCATGACAAATGCCCTTCTTTCTCCGTGTGTATTGGTATCCACATTATATTTCATGTCCTTGAACAGATAGTTGGGGAAAGAAGGCGAAGCGGTCGGTCGGAAAGATTGCGGAATCAACCATCCAAACATCTCATATTCATCACCTTCCGGAATGACCGTCACCTGGTGGGAGTAAAAATCCAGGAATGGATTCTCCCCTTTTTTATTTCCATGTAACACATTTCCAGAGATCACGCGGATTTTGGGGTCTGAAAACTCTGAATCAACTATTTCACTCAAATCAGCCCCCAGATATGTCCGAATATATCGCGGATCTGCGGTTCCATTACCGGAAATGTTGATCACACGCGCAGCATCATACCGATCTAGTAAAAACATATTGCCAAGTGTGATCAGTTCCTGAATGCCAATGGTCCATACCGTATCACCTTTTTTGATAGGTGCGATGTGATTGATTTGAAAACCGACATTTCCACAGGGATGCGGACCACTGAAAAAATATTTTTTTACCCCTGAAAGATTGAGAAGCTCCACTGAGTGGTTGGCCTGAGGTCGTCCATCCAAACCGAGGTAAACCGATCCGTCGGTCAATTTATTCAATACGTCAATCCCTTTTTGTAGTGCGGAATACCGACCATCAATTTTGAGAGCCATATCTCCAGCCAGAGGAGCAGAATCAAACGTCGAAATAAAAATATCCCGGGGGTCACCTTCATTGGAAGGAAGTATATTATATGGTCGCTGTCTGAATAATGGCCAGCCTCCGTTCTTCTTAAGAAAAGATCGGATTGTCGTGCGGTCCGCAGTTTCCAAATCTGGACTGTTAAGCTTTCTGTACTGGACATCCCGGTCCGCCAGAACTATAACTTCGTGGATGGCCCGCTTGGGTCCACGGACTATACCAGCCATTTCACCACTCACCGGGGATACGAAAAAGACGTCCGGATGTTTTTTATCATAAAACAATGGGTCTCCTGCGAGGATTTCGGCACCCTCTTCCACAACAAGCTTGGGTATGGGTAAAATATTGTGAAAATTGATGGGTTGTAACGCATACCGGGAGGTATGAATATCTTCAACCCGATCCGCAGATTCCCCTTGCAACAGAATATCCAATCCTTTTCTGATTTTGTAATGAGGAATGGCTTCTGAATCGCCATTTTCAGCACTTTGCACCTTCTGGTATGCGGGGACTTTCTGTAAAGCTGCTACCCTTACCACGTTGCTGCTGGCCACCGCTACGACACCTATAACCAGTACAGCCAGGATCAATAATATGCCTACAGTGACCATGTTTCCGTCACTGTTGTTTTGGCTAAATCCGAATTGTATTGAAGTCAGGAAAAGTAGAAATGTCGTTAAGCTGACGGCAAATCTTTTGGGAAGAAGCAAAATTTTCTCCATTTTCATTTGATGTCATTATAAGCTATCACAAATATATATTGCTTTCAAATCATTGAAGAATCCAAGTTAATCGACACATCAGTTTATACTAATTCCAAATAGATTCTGCCTGAATTTTCCAGGGGCAAAGTTACCACTATCAGATTCAATACACAAAATAAAAACGGATAATTTGAAGGTTGTATTCACGTGGAAAATACCGTTACGGTGTGGGAAAGGAACGTGGTAAAGAATACAGACAATCTGGATGGTATATTATGAAGGTCTGGTCAGGCTCTACTCTACCATTACCTTAAAATGAGTAGAAGTGACAGCTTCTTTCGTATTGGACAAAATATCTACTGTGACCTCCTGGAGGCCAACATCACGTTTGGAACTATCATACTGGATCTGAATAATGCCTTTCCCTCCAGGTGGAATTGGCGTACGCGGCCAGTCCAGGGTCGTACAATCGCAACCGCTGGCTACTTCAATCTCAAGTGGTGCATTCCCGGTATTGGTAAATTCAATCTGGCCGGATTTAATGGCCGGTTTTTGGACTGAACCAAGGTCATACATTTCCTGACTGAATTCTATGACCGGGTATTGTACAGACTGTTCCGTACCCCCTTCCTGTGAGCGGTCCCGGACTTTCCGGGTTTCTCTTTTAACCGGAATGGTGGTGGGCCCTTCTATGATCGTGAATTCCGTTCGTCGGTTGAGCTGGTGTTCTTCATCCGAACAATTGACACCGTTCGTACAATGATTGAGTATACGTGTTTCCCCATATCCCACGGCTACGATACGGTCTTCATTGATTCCCCGATCTACCAGATACGCCTTTGCCGAGTTGGCTCGTCGCTGTGAGAGATCCAGATTGTAGGAATCAGACCCCCTGCTATCCGTATGAGAGGATAATTCGATCACCATATTAGGGTATTCGGAGAGTAAATCATATAGATAATCCAGATCCTCTTCAGCCTCAATCTTGATTTGGTCGTCATCAAAGTCGTAGTATATGTTGTTGAGCCGGATGGGCTCGTTCAAAGCAATGGTTTCCACCTCTTCTTCTTCCGGAATGCGCTGCAACCGGAAGGTCCCTCTGAAATCCTTGGATTCGGTTACTCCCACCGTGTTGAATGCCACTGTATCAGAACTAAATCCTTCCCGACTGACGACCACCTGGTATGCTTTGTCCGCATCTATGGAGAAGGTAAACTCATTTCCATCCTCATTATACTGAATATCAGGTGAACCCCATTCGTTTTGTTCCACTGGAAAAACAGCGATGCTGGCTCCATTCAGCGCCTCTTCTCCTTCCAATACGGTGGCAAGCAGTCGGATAATAATGGTTTTATCCTCCAGTTGGAAAATATCATCGCAACAGGTCGAACTCAATACTGATCGGGTACCTTCGCGATTGGACACCAGGAATCCATTGATTTGGTCCCCTGAAGGGAAATAGTAGGTTTCATCGAGCGTGGAATTGATGCCTTTCCCCATATTCTCGATCCGCGTCCATGAATCTCCAGTCCATAAGGCACTATAGATATCAAATCCACCGATCGAAGGATGTCCATTAGTACTGAAATAGAGGGTGTTACTGGAAAAAATCGGACTCACCTCGTCACCCGCTGTATTGATCCCACCTCCGACCGGAACCACATCTCCAACCTGGGTATCACTTTCCAGTGGCGCATAAAAAATATCAAATCCACCAGCTCCGGTTCCGTCATAAGCAAAAAACAGCACCTTCTGCCCCAGCAATGTTCCAGTGGATGGGTTCTTTACGATCCCAAGTTCCGGCAATCCTTCTACTTTTCGCGGGCTGGACCATCCCCGACCACTGGAACTCGCATAATATATTTCGCTTTGATCCAGTTTGCTCCCGTCCAACAGGAAATAGGTGAAGTACATGGATCGGCCATCCGGGGCTACGAAGACATTTCCGATATGTCCATTCTGGCCTGGGGATACCTCATCGAGGGCGGTAGCACGCCGGGTAAACTCACCGTTTTCATTCATTTTGGCCACGAAAATCTTCGCCTGGGCGTTTATTTCCTCGTCCGAAGGCATGATCACCTTATTCTCCCCGAATGAAATGAAATACAGGTCTCCCCCGGAAACGGGAACAGGGCTGGCTTCGGAATTTCGGGTATTGACACGTGTTCCCACATTCACCACCGCAATATTATCCGGTCGTACAAGGGATTCCGCCAGAGTAATGCCTTTCAGTTCCAGCTGGGCCCGGGATTTATCTGAAGTCGGAAAATCTCCGTTGATAATCTCCTGCAACTGGATCGCGGATTGATCATACTTTCCGTTCATTTTGAGGGCTTTGGCATATCGCAGCCGGGCCTGTGGAAATTCATTTGATTTATCTCGTTCGATCAGACGTCCCAGCCATCGCTCGGCCCTTTTATAATCCCGTACCGTAAAGTATAATTCTGCCAACCGATCCAGGTATTTATTCTGACGGTCTTCCCGATATACTTCATTGTACCATTCTATGGCATTGTAATAGTCATTTTTGTAGTAAGATGAATCCGCTGCTTCCAGCTTAAACCGGAAAGGAATTTCCTTCAAGGGCTGTGCACCGAGCCAAATCGTGGCACTCAGAAATAAAAAGATGAATCCAAATCGTATGTAAATCATATTTCTTTCAGTTAAAAAGGAGGGCATAAAATAACTTCCTTCACCTTGGGGCGCTTATAAATTTTGCCGATATAGGATAGCCCAAATTCAAAACTCTGAGCCGGGACCAGTGGACTGGTATTGAGATCGTACCCAATGCCAAACCGCCAGGACTGGTAATCCACTCCAGCCAGGATCTGAACTGCTCTGCCCAGCCGGTAACCCAAGCCACCCACCAACCGTAGTTGTTTTTCCTCATTCACCATATAACCGAGTCGGGCTTGTCCATAACCCAGATTCTGACCTTCCTTGATCTGATATACCACCGCTGGCTCCAGGGTCAGACCATCCACCAATAAAAAGGTCCCTTCTGCGTGAATATTGTATTCCGGGATTTCTTTTTCACTGCTCGAATTGGTCAACTGGTAATTAATTGGCAGCAGATTTTGAGCAGAAAATCCAAAACGAAGTTCATCCGTTTCACTGATGGCCGTCGTAAACAACAATCCGGCTCCCAGTACCGTCCCACCACTTCCTTCCAGGGATAAGCTGCTTATACCGGAGCTTTGGTCTTCAAATATATATTCGTTGATATTCCCGATCTTTCTGGTTTTGGATCCGCCATTGAGCCCCAGAGTCAGCACATTTTTCTGGTTCTTATCCAGCGCCAGATGATAGGATAAATAACCACTAAACCCCGTCGTAGTCAATTTACCAAGGCCTGCCCGATCCTGATAAAAACTCACTCCGATCCCGATCCAGTCCTGGTCCCGGAACGCAATCCCGAGGGGGGCATCGATAGAAATAGCCGGAGTCGAAAATCGATTGGGCAGTAGGTTGGCCCACTGATCCCGGTAAATTGCCGTGACCCGGAACGAACCGTAATACGATCCGCTGTTGGCGGGATTGAGGAGCAGTGGTTGAAAATCATACCTGGAGAAATGGATGTTCTGCGCCTTCATGGAGGCCAGGGAAAGGAACATGAAAAAAATTAAAATGTGTAAATTTCTATATGGCATAGACCCCTTTGTATTACTCTGAAATCAAATATAGTATTTTAGGATTGTAATGAGCGAATGAATGTCCTATTTAACCCAATAATTTTATCCCCACGCACATTTCATCCGAACGAGTCTTCCAGCAAACTAAAGGGCACAATTCACCTGGATCCATTGATTCAATACCGTAACGGACGATTCTGACTTTCATTGGATCATTCTCTAACGGCATCAATAGCTGAACGGACACTTCCATGCTTACTTAGCAATTCGCGGGCTTCGTCATAGGAGATGCCCAGTTCGGCCTGTATCATACGGGTTCCGCGATCGACCAGTTTATTATTGGACAATTGCATATCGACCATTTTATTCCCTTTTACCCGGCCCAGCCCGATCATGATGGACGTACTGATCATATTAAGTACTAGTTTTTGGGAGGTACCCGATTTCATTCTTGTACTGCCTGTGACCACTTCCGGACCAACAATCACTTCGATGGGAAAATCGCTTTGTTCGGCCAGCGGGGTACCTGGATTGTTAGTGATGCATCCGGTCGTAATTCCGTTTCTCCGACAATCTTTCAGCCCATGAACCACATATGGCGTCGTACCACTAGCTGCTATTCCGATCACCGTATCCAAAGGTGAAATATGATACTCTGAGAGGTCCTTCCAGGCCTGATTCTCGTCGTCCTCCGCGTATTCCACAGCGTACCGGATGGCATCATCTCCGCCTGCCATAAGTCCGATGACCCAGTCACGGGGGACACCGTATGTCGGCGGGCACTCCGATGCATCGAGGATGCCCAGACGTCCGGATGTTCCGGCCCCTATATAAAACAACCGCCCCCCTTCGCGCATCTTTTCTATCGTCTGTGTGACCAGTGGTTCGATTCTATCGAGTACCTTACCGATAGCCAGTGGTACCTTCTGATCTTCTTCGTTCATGATGCGGAGCAGTTCCAAAACTGACTTTTTCTCCAGATCCTGATGCAGGGAACTTTGTTCAGTGATTTTTTCCATAGATATCATAGATAATGTAGGTAATTGATATGAAATCGGCCCAAATATATAAAATGTTAGTAGTAACTCAGTACATCCACGGGATTTGCGGGGAGCCCTGGAGTCTTTGCGTCTCTGCAGGTGACATTTTTTTGCCCAAATGCAATTGGTGGTCTATCTTCTTTGTGTGTTTTTGATTGATCCAGCCTTGAATGTTTGTCAAACTGAAAAATTGGGGTAGCCACAAAAAAAAATTCCCACTCACCGTGAGCGGGAATTTTAGGTTAGTTGGAAACACATCATGGTCCTAAAACTTGCAGTGTAAAACTAGAACTAAGTACTTATAATCTCCTATTACGTTCCGGAATGAATTCCAGAGGTAAGAGGAATCTAACATTACAACCTACATAATGTTAAATTTATTATACGCATAATGAGAAACAACAATGCATAGGCAGTTAGTTCTAAATACCTAAACTTTTTTTAGAAATTTATCACTATATTTCCACACACAACCATTTGAAATGGAAATAAACCTGATACACTGGGCGATTCCGGGGTTTGTCCTACTTCTAATCATCGAGGTCCTGATCAATGCATACGACCACCGGGACCTCTATGAGACAAAAGATACCTTTTCCAGTCTGGCGATGGGAATTGGCAATGTTCTGACCGGTTTGCTTGGGAAAGTCCTGGTATTCAGCACCTATATGCTGATCTATCAATTGCGGCTGTTCACGCTGGGCTGGGAATGGTACATTTGGATTCTGGCCTTTTTTGCAGACGACATATCCTATTACTGGTTTCACCGGAAAAGCCACGAGATCAGGTATTTCTGGGCTTCTCATGTCGTACATCATTCATCGCAGAAATACAACTTGTCCACCGCGCTCCGGCAAACCTGGACGGGTAATTTTTCAGGTGCATTCCTGTTCTGGATCTGGATGCCGTTCCTTGGGTTTCATCCAGTGATGGTCATGACCATGCAGTCGATCAGCCTCATTTATCAGTTTTGGATCCATACGGAAGTAATCAAAAAATTACCCGGTCCCATCGAATATATATTCAACACGCCTTCCCATCACCGGGTACACCATGGTTCCAACCCGGAATATATCGACAAAAATATGGGAGGGGTACTGATTATCTGGGATCGGCTCTTCGGAACTTTCCAGCCCGAGCTTTTCCGCCCGACCTACGGGCTGACCCATAACATCAATACCTTCAATCCGGTCCGCATCGCATTTCACGAATGGCTGGATATCCGCCGGGACCTATTGAGATCGAATTCCCTGAGCGATTCTCTGAGGTTTATTTTTGGCAGACCGGGGTGGAAACCAGGCGATGATCAGAATACCGTTTCCCATTCAGAGTCGGATTCATCAGAAAAATCACCAGACGGATAAACTTTGTAATGCGGTCACCATTTATCTAATCCAGGAAGTATCATCCGGACAATATTTGAGACCAAATCCTATATACCAAATCTCATATTCTAATATATCCTATGAAATTGCTCATCGACCATATCGCACCCGATCCTGTCCCGCCTGCCGCATACATTTTCTATTTTTACCATCATGCAGAAGAACATGGCTCCTGTATATCGCGGATCGCTCACCAGATAGAACAAATGGACCCAGAAATGAAGCGCCAGGTAGAACTGGCACTGGATCTGCAATTACTTTTGGCACCGCGGGACGCTTCAGGCAATGTGTGTTTTGTCGATTCACCCGACCTTCGCCCGGAATTCCGGACGACTTTTGGTCCTATTGATCTTTGGGATTACTACTACGCCTTAATCCACAGCAATAATTGGTGGAAATCCCGTTCTGTTACGGACCATGAGCTTCCGCCTCCATCAGCAGACCAATTCTGGACCATCAACCGCCTGGGCAAAAAGCTCCGAAGAATCCACTCATCCAAAATCCGCACCGAAAAATACCAATTTGATCTACGTATCTCCGGGAATTCTCCGATCCAACCAGTATCGGCCCGGTTTCAGCCCGATCCGAACCAATCCAACATAGGCCGATTATACCTGAACGACCAGGACTACATCGGACAAGTTCCCCGGAGGGCCTGGACCTTCCATCTGGGGGAACTACATTTTTTGCCGGATTACGTGACGAAGTGCTCCGGACATTACCCGGATTCGAAGATCATCCGATTGCTTATGGAATGGATCGCAGTGATTGACCGGACCGCAGGAATATCAGCAGCCATTTCAAGTGTTCTATATTCTGTA
>CBFGVZ010000098.1:0-13194 GCA_965652315.1 uncultured Saprospiraceae bacterium
AAGTCGGGCTCGGCAATCCCTCTCTTTTCAATAAAAAGAAACTTTTTCTTGTAAAAACCATAGGTTCAAAGAAGCCCGGAAAAGGCGATGAAACCGGGCTTACCGATCCCTACGAGAAGCTGAAAAGTCAGGCAGGCAATCCTTTCAAACTGCCATATTACTTTTTGTAATCTGGGGCTGAAGGAATTTGTCTCTTTTAATTGGTGCCTCCGATAGAATTTCCGATTTTTACCGAACTATGAAGCAAAAACTCGTTGTACTCACCGGCGCCGGGATCAGTGCGGAAAGTGGTATCAAGACCTTTCGGGATGCAGATGGTCTGTGGGAAGGTCATGATGTCAATGAAGTGGCCACCATGGAAGGATTCCGGCGCAATCCAGATCTGGTACACGAGTTTTACAACCAACGTCGGCGGCAGTTACTGAAAGTACACCCCAACGCCGCGCATGAATACCTGTTTGAACTTGAAAAGGATTTCGATGTGCAAATTATCACCCAGAACATCGACGATCTGCACGAACGGGCAGGTAGTACCAGAGTCCTTCACCTACACGGGGAATTGCTCAAGATTCGTAGCCTGGTGGACCCTGACCGGGTCATCGAATGGAAACAGGATCTGACAAGCGACTATGAAGACGATCAACACCACCGTTACAGACCTCATGTAGTATGGTTCGGGGAATCAGTGCCCCTCTTATCCGAAGCGGTCAGACTTTGTGCCCTGGCCGATATCTGCATTATAATCGGAACTTCCCTTCAAGTCTATCCGGCCGCTGCCCTGGTTGATTATTGCCCCCCTGGTACTCCCATTTACTATCTTGATCCCCGACCGGGGAATACCCAACAATTTTCCAATAGTGCACAAATCACCCTCCTCCCCTATCGGGCCACCGCCGGAATTGCCCGTTTAAAGGAAATTATTTCTGATTTCAAATAAATTTTATTCCTGTCCTGAAAAAATATTTCAGGTAAAAATTCTTCCGCTCAATGTCTGTTTGACATTAATATGTCCCATATAATATATTATGACATTTTACCCGCATATCCGGGTGGTATTTTTTTAAAATTAATTTTACCAGTGTAGAAATTATTATCTACTTTTACTCTCGCAATGCAGGAACTCAATTTTACATATCATCTCTTTTACCCCCGATCTCTCAGACGGGGACCACTCCGGATCCACTAGTGATCCCATGCCGTGCAATCTCAATATTATTCAAAACTGCATCAATACAATTTCATAATTTCATATGGACGTTCAATATTACATAGGCAATAAGAACCATGCGATATACGCAGAAGAAATATGTGCTGAAATTGAAAAATCAGCAAAGGTTCGAGGAACGGGTATTGCCAAGCGAGAGCCGGAATATATCAGGCGGAAACTCGAAAACGGGAATGCGATCATAGCATTGGACGGTGATCAGTTTGTTGGATTTTGCTATATCGAGATTTTCGAGGGCAAAAAATATGTATCCAACTCCGGGCTGATTGTGAAAGATACCTACCGGCAAATGGGCATCGCCAAACAGATTAAATACAGAGTTTTCGAATTGGCGCGTGAAAAATTCCCGCAGGCCCGTATCTTTGGGATTACAACGAGTCTGGCGGTCATGAAAATCAACAGTGAACTCGGGTATAAACCGGTTACTTACTCAGAACTCACTCAGGACGAAGAATTCTGGAAAGGTTGTCAGAGTTGTCCGAACTATGATATTTTAATGCGCAATAATAAGAAGATGTGTCTCTGTACCGGCATGCTGGCCGCTTCTAAAATCGAACAGATCAACAAAGAATTACAGGATAAATTAGCTAAAGATGACGAAAAAAAACAATAAACTGGTTCTGGCTTATAGTGGTGGACTGGATACTTCCTACGCCGTGCGTTACCTCAGTGACAAAGGGTACGAAGTACACGCAGCGATGGTGGATACCGGTGGATTTGATGAAAAGGATATTCAGGAAGCCAAGGAAAAAGCCCGGATTATGGGCGCCACTTCCTTCCGGGTCCTGGACGTACAGGACTCGTATTATAATCAATGTATCAAATATCTGGTTTTCGGTAATATTCTCAGGAACAACACCTATCCGATGTCCGTCTCTGCCGAAAGGATGATTCAGGCTCTCACGCTCGTCAAATTTGCAAAAGAAATCGGTGCAAAGGCCATCGCACATGGAAGTACAGCTGCGGGCAATGATCAGGTCCGGTTTGATCTGGTGTTTTCAGCACTTGGTGAAGATCTGGAAATTATCACCCCCATCCGGGATCAAAATCTTTCGCGCGAAGAAGAAATGGCTTATCTGAACAAACACGGCATCAATATGGATTGGTCCAAAGCCAAATACTCGATCAATAAAGGGCTTTGGGGAACGAGTATAGGAGGAGCAGAAACCCTGACTTCGGATCAGCCATTGCCCGAGGAAGCCTACCCCAGTCCCCTGAAAGAAAAGGTAGCCCGCGACATCACCCTGCATTTTCACCGGGGTGAATTAACAGGTTTTGACGGGCACCAGTTTGCCACGAAAATCGAAGCCATCAAAAAACTACAAACGGTGGCACAGAACTATGCCATAGGCCGGGATATTCATGTAGGAGACACCATTATCGGGATCAAAGGTCGGGTCGGATTCGAAGCGGCAGCACCCATGATCATTATCAAGGCACACCATTTACTGGAAAAACACACGCTCTCAAAGTGGCAGTTATATTGGAAGGATCAATTGGCCAACTGGTATGGCATGATGATCCATGAAGCCAAATTCCTGGACCCGGTCATGCGGGACATCGAAGCTTTTCTGGACAATTCACAGGTGAACGTTAGCGGAGATGTACATGTCAGACTTTTACCCTATCGATTTGAATTACAAGGCATATCATCCGAATATGACCTGATGAAATCCAAAGCCGGGCAGTATGGAGAAACCAATAAAGCCTGGGATGCCAACGATGCCAAGGGTTTTATCAAAATTTACGGCAACCAGGACATTATTTATCATCAATTACATAAATCAAACAACCAATAATGAAAATTGCCATCGCGGGGGGGGCGGGTTATACTGGTGGAGAACTCATCCGCCTGCTTATCCAACATCCCCACACCCATATCACACAAATCCTCAGCCAAAGCCAGGCTGGCAAGACTGTTGCAATGGTCCATCAAGATCTGGAAGGCTTGACCGACCTGTCTTTTACGTCAGAGCTGCAGGATGACTACGATGCGATATTTCTGTGCGTGGGGCATGGCCGCAGCGGTTTATTCCTGAACGAAAATGACATTCCGGAGGATAAGATCGTTATCGATCTGTCCAATGAATTCAGGTTTCCCGGACCAGATCACGATTATGTATATGGTCTGCCTGAATGGCAGCGCGACAAAATAAGAACCAGTCGTCGCATCGCCAACCCCGGTTGCTTTGCCACCGGTATTCAACTGGCCCTGCTACCGCTTGCCCAGGCCAGATTGTTGTCCGGAGAAATTACCGCTACATCGATTACCGGATCTACCGGCGCCGGTCTGCGACCTTCCGCCACGACTCATTTCAGTTGGCGTAACAACAACCTGTCCACTTATAAACTGGGAACCCACCAGCACATTCCGGAGGTCCATCAAAGCGTAAGGGATCTCCAGCCGGAATATGATGGAGAGGTCTTTATGATCCCGGTTCGTGGTGATTTTCCCCGGGGCATTTTTTCCAGTATTTTGACAAATACATACCTGGACATCGGTGAGCTGCTCCGACTTTACCGGGAGTATTATGAGGCACATCCATTTACCATCGTAACCACACAGGACCTGGATCTCAAGCGGGTAGTCAATACCAACCGCGCTTATCTTCGGATCGATAAAATAAGAGACAAAGTCCACATCACCAGTACACTGGACAATTTGCTCAAAGGCGCATCCGGTCAGGCCATTCAAAATCTGAACCTTATTGCAGGCTGGGATGAAACAACGGGGCTTCAATTAAAATCTTCGGTATATTAAATCACGTACACCATGAAACTTTTCGATGTATATCCACGATTTGACATTGAGATCAGTCGGGGTCAGGGAAATTATGTATACGACAAGGAAGGCACCAAATACCTGGATTTGTATGGAGGCCACGCTGTCATCAGTGTCGGGCACAGTCATCCGCATTATATCAAACGCCTGACTGACCAACTCAACAAAATCGGATTCTACAGCAATTCCGTACTGATGGATATTCAGGATGAACTGGCGCGGAAGCTTGGCGCTCAATCCGGTTATCCCGATTACTCCCTTTTTCTGGTGAATTCGGGCGCAGAAGCCATCGAGAATGCCGTCAAACTGGCCTCCTTTCAAAAAGAAGGAAAGAAGGTAATTGCTTTTGACAAAGCATTTCACGGCCGGACCTCAGTCGCTGTCCAACTCACCGATAATGCCAAAATTCAGGCTCCGCTGAACCGGGGTATTGAAGTGATTCGTTTACCGCTCAACGATTCTGAAGCTCTGGAGCGTCACATGAACGAAGAAGTAGTAGCGATAATCGTGGAAGGCATACAGGGAATCGGAGGAATGGATGAACCCAATGGTGAATTTTTGAATCTGATACAGACGTTGACAATGCAATACGATGCGTCCTTTATCCTCGATGAAATCCAAAGCGGATACGGTCGAACCGGGCATTTTTTTGCACATCAAATGCACCCGCATATTCGACCCGACCTTATCACCTTAGCCAAAGGGATGGGCAATGGATTTCCTGTCGGCTCGGTATTGATTGCCCCACATTTCCAGGCTTCCCCAGGATTACTGGGTACGACTTTTGGGGGCAATCAATTGGCCTGTGCAGCTTCCCTGGCCGTTCTGGAGATTTTCGAAGCAGAAGATATTCTGGCGAATGTTAATATCACGGGGAACTATCTGATTGACCAACTGAAACGGATTCCAGCTATCCAGTCTATCCGGGGCCGGGGACTTATGGTCGCTATGGATTTTAATTTCCCCATTGGAGACCTTCGTAAAAAGCTGATTTTTGAAAAAAGAATCTTTACCGGATCAGCAAAATCACCCAATACGATGCGAATACTTCCTCCTTTGACCATAAAACCCGGGGAGATTGATATTTTTGTAGATGGAATCAAAGAATTACTACCACAATAAATGAAAAACTACATCCATACCAACGATATCGAAAATATTCTGGAGCTGGCAGAACAGGGTTTATGGTATAAGAAAAATGGCATGAAAGAAAAACCGGGAACTGGAAAAACCCTGATATGCCTTTATCTCAATCCGAGTTTAAGAACCCGGCTGAGTACGGAAATCGCAGCCCACAATCTTGGTATACATTGTATCAACCTGTCCGCTGACAGCGCCTGGAAGCTCGAAACCCGTGATGGAGTTGTCATGGACGGGGATTCGGCAGAACATCTGAGGGAACAGGCCGAAATCCTTAGCCGGTACGGCGATATCATTGCCATAAGGGCTTTTCCAAAGCTGCAGGATGCTCAGGAAGATTACCACGACGATTTTATAGATCGATTCGATCGGTATTGCCGCAAGCCCATCCTAAATCTGGAATCCGGATCGCTTCACCCGCTACAGGGGCTGGCTGATCTGATGACCATCCGGGAAACCCAACCAACCGATCGACCCAAAATCGTATTGACCTGGGCTCCACACCCGAGACAACTACCCCAATCTGTGGCCAATTCGTTCAGCCGCACCATCCAACAGGCCGGGTATGACCTGACCATCGCCTGCCCTGAGGGTATGGAGCTGTCCAGTGAATACACGGGCAACGCTGAGATAGTCCACGATCAGGCACAGGCTTTTAAAGATGCCGATTATATCTATACCAAAAACTGGTCTTCCTATAATCCTTATGGCCAGACCCTAATCCGTCCTGATTGGATTGTCAATCAGGAAAAAATGCAACTGACGAACAATGCAAAATTTATGCATTGCCTGCCAGTCCGACGCAATGTTGTAGTCACAGATGAAGTGCTCGATTCCGAAGCATCACTGGTGGGTCAACAGGCAGAGAATAGAATTTACGCGGCTCAGGTCGTATTAAAACACTTGTTATAAAAAAACGCATTATGTTTAGCGATTTCGTTTAAAGTCGAAGAGATGAAACACAAACTAACGATCATTAAAGTAGGTGGCAAACTACTCGAATCGGAAGGGAATATCGAGCGTCTGGCCCGGTACGTTTCAGGATTATCCGAATCCCGGCTGGTCGTACATGGCGGAGGAGCCAAAGTGAGTGAAATAGCTACAAAGTTGGGTTTTGAGACCAAGATGGTGGAAGGACGACGCATTACAGATGCAGCTTCGCTTGATGTAGCCACCATGGTCTATGCCGGCCTCTACAACAAACGAATCGTCGGCATCTTCCAAAAACACAAAGTCCTCACATTAGGGATGTCAGGAGCGGATCTCAATGTCATAAGGTCCCGAAAACGTCGGGTAGCATCAATCGACTACGGATATGTAGGTGATATTGAGGCCATCAATGTAGTAGCCCTCAAAATGATACTCAATTTAGGTGTAACGCCAGTTTTTTGTGCCATCACCCACGACAACGAAGGACAGTTGCTCAATACCAACGCAGATAGCATAGCCACGCAACTGGCTACTGCCCTGGCAAATGAATACGATATCAAATTGATTTTTGCAATGGACAAAGCCGGTGTCCTGCGGGATCCGGAAGACGAACAAAGTCTTATTCCCGGACTGAATTACGCCGAATACAAAGCATTGAAGATGGAAGAAGTAATCTCACTGGGTATGATTCCCAAGCTCGACAATGCCTTTTATGCGCTGATCAACGGGATTCCTGAGGTATGGGTCACCGGATTATCAGACCTCTCCAGTTCTACTACCATGACCGGCACCAGAATATACGAATGATGGATTCCATGTTAGCCCGTCTTCAAAATCTGATTGCCATTCCTTCCTTCAGCAGGGAAGAAAGCCTAACGGCAGATCTCCTTCATGATGAACTATCTCAGCTTGGAATCCCGGTTAGCCGGATCGGTAATAACATCCTTGCACGGAACAAAAACTGGGTAGATGGTAAGCCGGTACTTTTACTCAATTCCCATCACGACACGGTACGACCGGTTGAAAGCTATACACGGGATCCCTTTTCCCCGACCATTGAATCAGACAGACTATTTGGACTGGGTTCCAACGATGCAGGCGCTTCCCTGACCTGTCTGATGGAATTGTTTATCCGTTGGTACGCAACCTCCGCTACTCCATTTAATCTGCTTTTCATTGCATCAGCGGAAGAAGAAATATCCGGAGCAGGTGGGATCGCTCTGGTACTCCAGGAAGTGAAAAAACCCTGGGGTGGTATAGTGGGCGAGCCGACCTTATTGAAAGCGGCTGTAGCGGAAAGAGGGTTGATGGTCATTGATGGGAGGGCAAGTGGCATTGCAGGGCATGCAGCCCGACAGGAAGGTAAAAATGCACTTTATATCGCCAGTGATGACATCCAGCGCATCCGGCAAATCAGGTTTGATCAGAAATCAAAATATCTTCCGGATACACAGGCGACCGTGACTCAGATCAATGGAGGGGTTCAGCACAACATCGTCCCCGATACATGTGATTTTGTAGTCGATGTCCGGGTCAATGATCGCTATTCCAATCAGGAAGTTTTCGATATTCTGGATGCTGGTACCGAATCGCGCTTAAAAGCCCGATCCTTCAGACTCAATTCCTCGTGCCTACCGGAAGATCATCCGCTTTTCAGGACGGTTGACGCCCTGGGATTGGAAAAGTATGGCTCCCCTACCCTGAGTGACCAGGCTTTAATGGATTTTCCTACCCTCAAAATCGGCCCCGGAGATTCTGCCCGGTCCCATACCGCTGATGAATTTATTTACCTGTCCGAGTTGGAAGAAGGTTTAGTGATGTACCATAAAATTCTCGAGACACTGAAAAATGAAATATTATGAAGAAACTTTGGAGCGATCAACAGCACATCGATCATACCATTGAGAAATTCACGATAGGCCAGGATGCAAAACTGGATATAAAATTAGCTACTTACGATATCCTTGGGAGTATGGCTCATGCCATCATGCTTTATGAGACCAACCTGATCACGAAGGAAGATGTCCGCCAGTTACTCAGAGAACTGCGCATTCTGCTGGACCAGGCCCGCGCCGGAGAGCTACGGATAGAGGAAGGGGTGGAAGATATACATTCGCAGGTCGAGCTGTTGCTGACTCGAAAAATTGGGGAACCGGGCAAAAAACTACATACCTCCAGAAGCCGAAATGACCAGGTGCTGGTAGATCTCAAAATGTATTACCGGGATTATCTGCTGATGATCGCCCGGAAGCTCGAAAAAATTATAGATCTGTTACTGACACAGTCCAGAGCCTATAAAGAAGTGCTGATGCCGGGCTATACGCATATGCAGGTGGCTATGCCCTCTTCGTTTGGTCTGTGGTTCGGAGGCTACGGGGAAGCTCTGATCCATGACTATGCAGTGGCCTGCAATACACTGGAAATCATAAACCACAATCCACTGGGCTCTGCCGCCGGATACGGCACTTCCTTCCCTATCAACCGCAGACGGACCACGGAGCTCCTGGGTTTTACAGATTTGGAATACAATGTTATTGCGGCTTCCATGAACCGGGGTAAAACGGAGTATTTTATGGCCAATATGATGGCTGGAATTGGGGTGACTTTAGCCAGATTTAGCATGGATGTCTGCCAATTCAACTCGCAGAATTACGGCTTTATCGCCTTACCAGACGAATATACCACAGGGTCCAGCATCATGCCGCACAAGAAAAATCCAGATGTATTTGAATTACTGCGGGCAAAATTAAATGCGCTCACTGCACTGCCTCATCAAATCACATCCGTCATTCAGAATCTCTCGACTGGTTACCACAGGGATTTTCAATTACTCAAGGAAATTCTGTTTCCCGGACTGGATACGCTGTCGGATTGCCTGAACATCATCGAGGATGTAGTTTCTAAGATCAGAGTCAAAGAAGACCTGATGAAGAATCCACTATACGCTCAGTCTTATTCGGTGGAATTGATACGGGAAAAGGTCGATGAAGGCGTACCTTTCCGCGAAGCTTATCTGGAAGTAAAGAGGATCCTAAGCCAGGAAACTAACTTTCAGCCCGAGATCCGGCACAGTCATGAAGGCAGCATCGGCCAGTTGAATGTAGATGAAATCTACCAAAAACTAGAGAAGGTCAAGAACCGATTTCAGGAATTTGATTTTAACGGGGCTTACGATCGTCTTCAGAATTTTCGGGTTTGAGTAATCCCGTTTCTGTTCCGAAAAAATGAGCAAACCGGGCCATGTGATTGGCCATATCGCTGTTGTTGGTCGCCTTATAGTAGGAATCCGCCATTGTCCGCAGGGTCTGGAACATGAACTTATCCATTTCATCCACTCTAAATTCCTTGGTCCACAAATCGAGCTTCATGGTTTCCTCAGATTCGGTATCGAAGAGAGAGAGAAAGAAGCTTTTCACCTCTTTTGGCTGTCTGTCGGGCAGATCGTCTGCTTTCCATTGGATTTCCGCAGGCACCTGATCTTCATCCAGTGTAACCGAGATTTCTATTTTAGATTTTTTCATGATTTACCTGTTTTATCACAAAGGTCTGATTTTATATCCATCTTTCTTCATCAGCCGGAGAATTCCACTATAGCCGAAAAGATGAGCCGCTCCAACTCCTACGAAACCGGAATGCTCCTCTAACTCTTCTATCAATTTGGCTGCCATAGCCTCGTTTCGCTGATACAATAGCATTCTTCGTAATTTGCCCAACTGTCTTTTGGATCGCTGATAGAGTTGTCTGGTATTCTGCCGGGTATATTCCTCCAAGATATCCAGAATTTGTCTCCTTGCCCTGGAAGGCTGCCGGCCCAATGCCAACAAGGATTTGACCTGAAGATTCAGGGGAATGCGTTGAAACAAGGCAACCTGTTCCAGTTGGCTTTCCAGGAAATGCAATTCTTTTTCCTGTTCCACGGCGAATTGGTACAAATACAGATCCATTATAGCCTCCGAGGTCTGACTCAACACGGAGGTTTGAATATAGTTCGCAATAATCATAGGATACAGGTGCTGAAAATGATCAAGATCCAGTCCAAATGATTTTTGAATACTTCTCCTCAGCCTGGTATATTGTCGTGGCCTTATCAGATCTGACAGTTGTGTCTCCCGGGGTAACCGGAGAGATTGATTCAATACGTGCATCCCGCCTGTCGAAAATTCCATTTCGGAATAATATCGTTGACAGTGGCCGATACATTCGAAAACCTGGGTTTGATTCTGTCTGGCAAAAGCCGCCAAATCACGGATATGCATCGTCCCAAAAAGATATGAATTTGTCCCCGACTCAGAAGTAATCTGCCAAAGAAGTGAATTTTTCAACCTTCAGTATTTAAATGGTCAGGCCACGGCCCGATCGTCATTAGGGCAAAATGAGGAATGATGAATAATTATTGGTCCGTATCGTCCTTTTCATAGTTGAATGGGAGCGTATGGGTTTTCTTGACCTGAGAAAGGGTCATCAGGGTTTTCAACCTTTCGATTTCATCGATCTTGGACAGGGTTTTGAATAGCAGATTCTCATAGCTTTGAATATCCTTACAGATGATTTTCATCAATGCATCGGCTTCTCCGGTGATAATATAACATTCTACTACTTCGTCGATTGCACTGATTTTTCCCAGGAAATTGTCCAATGCATCATCGATATTCCAGGCGATTTCCACAAGGAGGTAGGTTTGCACCGCCAGGCCAATCGAAGCCGGATTCACATGGGCATTGTAACTGGTGATAACGCCGGTGCTTTCCAGCTTTTTGACGCGTTCCAGAGTGGGAGCTGGTGAAAGTCCGATTCTTTTTGACAACTCCAGATTGGTGATTTTGCAATTCTCCTGCAGGGTTTTGATAATTTGCTTATCAACTTTGTCTAACTTCAAATTTACCATTGTCTAATTTTAAGGGTATGTGTTGTTAAGTAAGTTATTTGCCGGCCCCAAAAGCAATAGATTCTTTTAAACCAGCGCCATATCATGTTTTTATTTGTCTGTTTCCATTGCCATTGGTTACGGAAATACACCCAGTTGTGAGTAATCCGAAGCCACTTTGTTCATCGATACTACATAGGCAGCTGTCCGCATATCAGGTATATGGGACTTCTTCATTTCAATCCGGATCGATTGGTATGCCGTGATCATCGTTTCTTCCAGGCCTGATTTCACAAGATCAATCTCATCTCCTCCCCTGGTGATGTCTAATTTCTCCATAGGATCGACCTTCTCACCCGTCAATCTTTCTATCAAATTGACGATACTCAGATAGGTTTCTTCATTAAATCGCTTGTCCATGCGGCCAAAACGGACGTGATCAAGGTTTTTAAGCCATTCGAAATAGGAAACGGTGACCCCTCCGGCATTCGCGAAAAGATCCGGGAGGATCAGCACATTCCGGTCCAGCAGGATCTGCTCACCTTCCGAGGTTATCGGTCCATTGGCCGCTTCCGTGATGATTTTGGCTTGAATGCGATGTGCATTATTCTTATGAATCTGATTTTCAAGAGCTGCAGGGATCAAAATATCACATTCCAGAAATAAGGCTTCTTCCCGGTTCTCCAGGTTTTGTGCACCGGGAAAGTCCAGTAGTGAACCAGTGACTGCACGGTGGCGAATCAGCGCTTCGACATCGATTCCATCAGCATTATAGACCGCTCCTTCATATTCAGAAACAGCGATGATTTTCATTCCTCCTTCTTTCTGACATATCAAGGCTGCATGAGAACCCACATTACCCAGTCCTTGAATCACAACCGTTTTGCCTTTGGTGCCGGGGTTGAGATTGATGGGATTCATCATTTCCTCATCCTGCAACAATTCCCGGGTAGCATAATACACGCCTCTGCCGGTAGCTTCCTTTCGCCCTCTGATCCCACCGATTTCAACCGGTTTGCCGGTAACACAAGCAGAGGCGTTGATGTCTTCTCCCCCTAGAATTCGGTAGGTATCCAGTATCCAGGCCATTTCGCGTTCGCCGGTTCCGTAATCGGGTGCGGGTACATCGATCCCAGGTCCAATGAACCTTTTCTTGATCAGTTCGGTAGTGTACCTTCTAGTGATATTTTCGAGCTGTTCCGGTGTATAATTCCGTGGGCTGATGCGCACTCCCCCTTTAGCTCCTCCAAACGGTACATCGACCAACGCACATTTGAATGTCATCAGAGAAGCCAGTGCCATGACCTCCTCCTGATCGACCAGAGAGCTATAACGTATTCCCCCTTTGGTAGGTAGTCTGTGATGAGAATGTTGAATCCGATAGGCTTCAATCACCTCAACTTTGCCATTGATTTCTACCGGAAAACGCATTTGATATACGGCATTACATGCTTTGATTTGTTTGAGGATGCCGGAATCGATTTGAGTGAATTTTGCAGCATTGTCAAAATGCCGGCTGAAGCTTTCGTAAAACTTAATTTCACCTGCCATTACCGCTTTTGATTTTCTTTTCGATTTTTGATATTTTCCGGTCTATATATGTCAGATAAGCAAATAGTCCCAGGAGAACCAAAGCAACCACAGCGATGACCACATAGATTTTCCCTTCGCTATACATAATATTTCCTTCCAATGCCAACATGGCTGCAAAAATAGTTAGATTTGTCATATATGCCTAATTAAATCACAATTTTATTGGATTGTTCCCGCTTTTCGGTAAATAATGTTCAATTGCCGAATTCTGGATAACAATTCTGACATCCATAATCCACACAAAGCCCATCCGATCACTGCCGGGTAAAAAACCATTCGCATGGTATTGTCAAGATCTTCCCCGCCCATAGCCGGATTACCACCACTCCCGGGATGCAAACTTTCCGACATCCGGGGAATAATATACAGCAAGGGAATCAGAGCGATGTACGCGAAAATGTTGAACACCGCGGATAACCGTGCTTTCTGATGCGGATCACGCACCGACTGACGAAGCAAAAAATAGGCGGCATAAATCAACAGCGCAATGGCCGTGGTGAGTTGCTTTATATCCCAGGACCACGCTTTCCCCCAGGAATATTGGGCCCAAATCATTCCTGTGGTCACCCCCAAAAGACCAAAAACAAATCCCACTTCGGTTAATGCCATAGCCCGGGAATCGGTTTTGAGCGTGCCATTTTTCAAATAAATAATACTCAT
>CBFGVZ010000099.1:0-13153 GCA_965652315.1 uncultured Saprospiraceae bacterium
AACTTGAAGCTCCGTCTTCAAGGTGGGTTGGCATTTTTTGAGCTGAAGCTTGCGCACGAGCTGGACCGCCTTTTTTGGTTTCTTTTTTTCAGCAAAAAAAGTAACAGAGCCAATTATATTTTTCACACCTGGCATCTACAAGGTCACTTATAGGAACTTAAGTTAATCAATATAATGCATCTTTTTTACCCGGTATGTGACGAATAATTCGGGCTAAACGCATTCGCCATCCGCTGAACATGAAGGACCTTCTTCAAACATGATGGGCTGTTTCGTTTTTTCGTATTCATCCCAACTACGTTGCAGGGCGCCGAGAAAGGTCTCTACCGGCTGTGCGCCGGACACTGCATATTTGTCATTGAACAAAAAGAACGGAACGCCGCGAATACCGAGCGCCTGAGCTTCAGCCTGATCCTGGCGCACATCATCCCCGTGGGTATCAGAAGCCAGTACTGCTTCGACCTCATTTTTTCCAAGGCCGACCAAAACGCCCAGTTCGGTCAATACCGTGCGGTCGTCAATGTTAGCTCCATCAGTAAAGTGGGCCTTGAATAGTGCTTCCTCAATCTCGTTTCCAAATCCTTTGGACTTTGCCATTTGCATGAGCCGGTGAGCGTTGAATGAATTTGCCACTACAGACCGTTCAAAATCGAAATCAAGGCCTACCTGACGACCCGCTTGAGCAGCATAGCTGGTCATTTGACTAGCCTGCTCACGGCTGATGCCTTTTTGTACAGCCAGATGGTCCAGAGCATTCATCTCCGGATCAGTCTGCAGGTATGGGTCCAGCTCAAAACTTTTCCATTCCACTTCGATTTGATCCCGTTGCGGAAACTGCTCCAGCGCGGCTTCAAATTTGTGCTTCCCGATATAACAAAACGGACATCTGACGTCCGACCATATTTTTACTTTCATTTCGATAAATTAATGTATGAATAGATATGAATGCCTGAACGGAGAAAAAGTTTGAAAGGCATCCAACATTAAAATAAGTCTCGATCAGATTGGATGGACAAATTTTGCGAAGCTAACCACTGATCCCAGTAATTTAGTATACAAAGCCCTGTTGTTGGTTTTAGTCTCCCTTTAACATTTAATATACAACAAATTGAATTTAAAGCTTTTTTGAAAAATCTTTTTCGTCAGAATCCGGTAAAATATTTGGTGTACTATGACCTACAAAAACAGATATGTTTGCAAAAAAAGCAGTATTTTTCGGGTCATTAATCAGTTTTTTCAAAATTTTTTATCGGTTTTTTCTGGAAATTTATAACTTATATTATATTTGGCATCGTCAATCATATCGTAAAACGATTTGACAACTCCCATCGTGCCACAACCCCTTTTGAACGGGCGCTTCCCGCTGCTCTTTCTATCGCATATGATACACCTGCAGAGGGATAGGTCACATTAACTTTTTGGATGCCCCTTAAATACGGTATCGAATGTCACTACGTGGCAATCGGTCAGGTACAACCTATAGCGTAATGGGCGGCACCCCTTGTAGAAATAAAACTACCCATTGGCTATGAGAATCATAGATATTCTGGTAATAGTAGATTGTTCAGGTGCGATATCATCGGGAAGCCTGCAGGACAATACCTACGTCATTGATACAAATGGATACGAAGGCTCCTGGAATGAGGGGACATCCCGGATTGTCACGATCTGTCAGGACGGTCAGGAATTGAGTTGGGGAGTCGCCAGTATCAACCCCGGGAATCAAGCCAACATCATCGGTTTTTCCGGTCCCATGGTCGATTCAAAAATCAGCATTCCGCAAAAACAGGGAATTGGAGGCGCCGAAACCTGGCGATCCAAAGTAGAGACCCGGGGGGACATCGGTACCTACCAATATACGCTCCAACTTGACCTGGATGGTAAAACCATGAAATTTAATGCCAGTATCAAAATCGTTTGAATACATGTATCTATTTAACAATCAAAACTTATTAAGATGAAACAAATCGATGTTTTAATGGTGGTTGACACGGAGGGTGCTCTGGCATCCAATGACCTGACCTCAAACATTTATCTAATCGACACCAACAAATATGTCGGATCCGGAAATGAGGGTCAGGCAGAATTGAAGACGGTTTGCCAGGATGGGCAGATTATCAACTGGCGGGTGACCGGTGTGAATCCGGGCAATGACGTCGAAATCAACGCATTCTCTGGACAGATGATTTCAGGCAATTTCTGTAATCCGGTCAAACAAGGTCTTCCCGGCGAGGAATACTGGGAAGGACGGGTGGAAGTGCAGGGAAAAGCCCAGAACATCCAATACAATGCCACTCTTTCGATCGACGGTAAAGCAATGACATTTGATCCTTTTCTGATCGTAAAAACCTAAATACCCTTAACCCCTTAAATCTACTCAAAATGTTTGCACCCGATATTCACACCACAAAAGAACAATTAACTACTTTATATAATGAAATTACCGGTATATCAGGATATTCCACCGGCATCCGGGATACCCTCATAGGTACCTTACCCAGGGAACCGGATTGGATTCCTGCAGTGCGTAGTGAAATGAAGATATTGTCCCAGGCAGGTGCGGACTGGTTCACCAAATTTCCTGATGACTGGTCTGATATTCTGACTACTTTTATTGATTATGGAACTGCTTTCGAGGCGTTTAGTGACCAAATCACCAAAAATATCAACCAACTGACGCCGAATCAAATCGTTGAATTGCTGACGCAATTGAGCAAATCACTGGCCAGCTGCGCGGACAGGACCAAAAACAGTCTGGACAAGATTACAGCCCTGGAGAGCCACTTTACCAATGTATTTCCGACCTTAAATGAAAGCATTAATGCGGGTTGGAAAGAATTGGACAAAGAGGAGGCAGAAATGGTAGCTATCGCTGAAGCGATTACCCAGTTACAAGCTGACATATCCAGTCTGGAATCCAAAATCGATGCTGCGGGAATATCCGGCGGAAAAACTTTCGTACAAACCAATGTAAAAATAGCCTATAGTATTATTACCGCAACCGGAGAGGTAGCTATCCCTTACCTGTCCATTGCAGTTCTGGCCTATACAGTTGGTAAAACATTGTACGATATTATCTCCGGAACGGATAAGATAGAAAAGGACCTGCGTAAATTAACGGAACTTCAGGTTCAAGCGACTGAAGAAGCACAGGCTGCTGCTGCAACGAAAGCCACCATACAGTACTTGTATCAAATCGAAATCCAGTTTCTTTCCTTTAAAAAACACGGGGACGAACTCTGGATTATGTGGAAAAATCAGAAATCATTTGTCGATCAAGCAATTGATGCTATCAATGCCGGAGTCGATCCGTCCAGGTTCCTCGATTTGTTGACCATGAAAGTAGCTGCCCAAAACTGGAATGTGTTGTTACAATTTGCCAATCAGATTATGAAATTGACGCCCCAGATCGGACCAGATGTTATTCTCAAAACTGTTAAACCGAATATTTCACAATAATTAAATTCAGATACTATGTTACAAGTAAACCAAAGCAAGGACCTAAATCAAAACACCTGGGCAGGCTGGTCCTCCCTGCATGTTATTACGACGAGTTGTATAGCAGTCCAGAATACCAGTTTTTCACCACCGGATCCTAAACCGGATTGGTTTGATGCATTAAACGCCGCATTGGTCAACGCCAAAACGGTCGCAGCCGATTGGGTGAATAATATTTCGGTTGATGTCACGAAAAGCGTTCCGACAGCCATTGTGGATTACGGAACAGATTACGCTGCGTTTTCACAACAAATTATTGAAATAGCAGAAGCACATCCGGATGCAAAAGGTGCGGACAACCCCTATGTAAAGCAAGTCAACACACTGATCGAAACATTATTGAGCGCTTTAAATGAAATTTTACAACAGGTAGATAAGGTGAATCAGCAGATGAAAGAATGGGGTCAGCAAATGCAGGCTGCGCATGACAACCTCACGACTGGAGCAGCGAATATACAGTCTGCAGAGGTTGATCTTCAGTCTGACATTGATAAAATGAATTCAGCGATAGACAATTTACATACCCTTATCAACAACGAAAACAAAGCCATAGCAGGCGCAGCTGCGGCTATCGGTCTTGGACTGTTTGCAATAGTTGGTGGTATCGCACTGGCATTCGTTACATTTGGTGCGGGAGCGGTTGTTGCTGGTGCAGGTGTAGCAGCCGTAATAGGTGGTGCCGTCACCTGGGGCGTGATGCAGGACAAGATCAACAAACAATTTGATGAAATTGCAAAGGATCAAAAAGAATTGGATCAGGACAAACGACAATTGGTGGCACTGCAGGGTTTGGCGCAGGCCAGCAAACTGGCCATTTCTTCTATATCCAATGCTACGAATGCATTGGCAGATTTCAGGGCATCCTGGGGTGTATTCCAGGGCGAATTACAAGGCGTTATTACCAAGTTGAAAAATGGAGAAGCCTCCCTGAATATTCTGGTCGCAGAAACATTTACCAAAGCGGCTGAAAAAGAATGGAATCTGGTCGTGGATTTCGCCCAATCTTTACTGAATCAGAAGGTAAAAGTGGAAAAACATGAGTTGTCAATCGGACAGGAAGCTGCATGACTTAATTACAAACCAAGCCGGGAATTCGGATTCGGGTTCCCGGCCTTTTAAAATTTTTCCATATGAATTTTCAGGCTTCAAAAATTCGGGAAGAAACCAATACCAGTATGAATGCCATGCTGATGCTCCATTCTTCCTGTCAGGGAATCATCCAGTCTGATATTGAAAAAGTGGATTCCCACTGGTATCCCATACTTTCCGGTGAATTAAAAAGCGCCGAGGAACTGGTGATTGAGTGGCGAAACAATGGATTTTTATACTTTAAATCGGCCATCCTGAATACCATGATATCAACTGGTAATCTTTTCCTGGACAATCAGAAAAATTTAGACGATTTATACGACCAGCTCAAAGTCAATTATTCGAATAACCTGAAAGCTGAAATCACAGCTCAGCTCCAAAATTTAGCCACGCCCATATCCAATATCAGCACGCAAATGGAAACTTATTCTCAAAAACTGAGCGAGTTCGGAAGTAAAATGCAAACCGTCCACAGCAATATGGAATCGACGATCGGACAAGCACAGGCAGAGGAAGCTGAGATCAGGGACCAGATCAATGAGATCAACCAAAAAATCACCAACCTTCAAAATCAAATCAAAACCGACCGGGAAGCCATTGCCAAGGCAAAGGAAGCCCGAAAGAAAGGAATTACTGAAACCATTTTCGGTGTACTGTTGGCCCCGTTTACCCTGGGTGCATCCCTTATTTTGGCTGGAATCGGTGTTGCATCTATTGCAGAAGCCGATCAAAAGATTTCCGAAATGGAAAAATCCATTACCCAATATCAAAAATCGATCGTGGATGACCAGGTCAACCTAACCGATGATCAAAAGGCAGTATCCTCGCTAAAAGGCCTGTTAATGGGTTTGGGTTCCGTGTTAAGCGATATGAACCTGATATCTGAATCCCTGCAAGTTCTCAAAGTATCCTGGGCTTCCTTAGGGTCTGAATTGGCTCAAATTATCACCAAAACAAAGGCTGCAGAAAATTCAAAGGATGCGATCATCGGTCAGGCTTGGTTTGATGCCGCATGCCTGGAATGGAATTCCATTATTCCGCATACACAGGACCTGAATAGTCGTACCATTGTGACTAACCGCGTAATGATAGGAGGCGGATAAATCAAGTCTGAAAAATAAAAAAACGGCAGGATGTAACCACCTGCCGCCTGGATATTGACCAAATGAATTTGGGTTCAGGACATCCTAACCCGGTAAATTCATAAAATTTACCGCCCGAAGGGCCGACAATTGAAACATATTATTATATGACCATAACATCTCCCAACCTGTCTGTTTTTCATGAATAATGCGGGTTAAAAGGATGTAATCAATTTTTTGATAAAAATATTTCGATTAGTTCGGAGTTTCCAGCCGGGTGATGGCGGTGATTATCCCACCGTCCACTTTGACACCCCGACTGGCAGTAGCGGATGCCACATCGATGACATACACAAAACTCCCTTCATCCGTAGTAATACCCACGTACACCGTGTTGCCATCCTCAGAAGTCAGATTGTTCCGAAATGTATTATTTGTAATGGTTTCTTCCTGAGGCATGCCGGTAATCCAGGTGAAGGTCTGATTGTACACATCGATAATAGCGTATTTTTTACCAGTATCATACGGTCCTTTGTGATCGGCAGATTGCATATTCACTACAAATTTTCCATCACGGGCATAAGTATTGGTCGTGATATAATACCCACCGGAAGCTTCCTCCACGTTGAAATAATAGTCCTGGTCAAATTCGGTCGCACCCTTCAGGATCCGAGTCACAGCAGAGGCTTTTGACCCGACCATCTCCCCGTTGTTAGCCGCCACAGAGGAAGATATGGCATACGCATCACCTTTTTCATCCACGGTGAGGCCATTCACAAAGTACCGGCCGATAAAGCTGGTCCGGTCATCTGTGATCACTTTTTCCAGTTCCATCTCCGGATAACTGTACACCGCAATCCAAGCGCTGTCCGGATACAGAGTACCAAACCGATCATTGCAACAGGCCTTCACTGTAAAATACGGCATCATCACTTTATCCCCCACCTGGGTAACCCAGCTAAAAAAGGCCAGCTCGCCGTTGTTGGCCAAATCCTTGGTGTCGATCTGTCCCTCATCTACAAACTGGATGGCTTCAGTGTCCAATCGGTACCAGTTTGCATAGGGCGATTCGATGTCTCTTGAAATCCGCACCAATAGCACATCCTCTTCCACCGGTGCAAACGCATGCACGGTCTCTGATTGAAAATCGGAAAGTTTTTCCAGTTCCCCCGAACTGTTGAGTTGGTACGTGGTAACCGCACCTGGATTACCCTGGCCGTACAGCATACTAAAGAATTTATTCTGATGCGTCAAATAATACCGGTAGGTACCATCCTGCTCCACTCCGTTGCCTTCAGTGCTGATCACGCCACCGCTCAGATCATCAGTGGTGAGTAAATAATCCGCAACGCCTTCTGAGGCGACCGGTGTAGCGGCAATGATATACCGCGTGGAAGAAGTAGGTTCCGGATCGGGATTTTCCTTAATCGGGTCGTCTTTTTCACAACTAAAATTCAGCATCACAAGGGAAAGCAATCCCAGACAAATTGATCGTATTCGCATAGTATTTATGGATTTTGAGTTAAAAAAATGTGTATTTGATTTTTCCTGTAAAACTCCTTCCGGGCTTTTGAAGGCTGAAGTTGTCAAAGAGCTTACTGTCCGCCAGATTCCGACATTCCAGGATCCATTGCAGCCCGTTGGCGAAGGTGTATGTGATATTGAGATCGTGTGCGATCTGGCGAGGGATGTCCAGCTTGTCGCTCCCCCTGCTGGGCCAGTACAGATAAAAGCCATGTACGTAAAGACCATTGTATCCTAAACTGAGCTGTGTACCGTTTCCCAGGACATTGTAAAATGTGAATCGGGCGTCTGCGTTTCCAAACAGGAATGGCATGTTGGGGATGCGATCTTTGTAAACCGCACTGACAACGGTCTGCCCGTCCTCGTATTTCGTATTGTTACGAAGGTCCTGATAAGTGAGATTGACCCCAAAATTGAGATGCTTGCGTCCCTGAAACCGGATCTCACCCTCGATTCCTTTGTTGGTCACATTCCCCAGGTTGTCCATGACCTGCATGGTCTGATTGCGGTCCAGGCGGGGTCGGATAAAGTCTTCGGCGTCGCGATAAAATGCATTGGTGCTAAAGTTCAGTTGGGCCCCCGAGGAGAAATTCAGCCAGTAACTGGCTCCCAGGTTGTAATTGAGACTGTGTTCAGGGCGTAAATTGACATTTCCGCTGAGGTTGATGAGGTCACCAAAGAGTTCTTCCGTCTCCGGCATCCGGAAACTTTTCTCAAATGACGCCTTCAATTGCAGATTATCCTTCCATACAAATCGGCTGATGGCCAGTCCGTACCCCAGATGGTTGAAATTTTCCCGGTGGTTCCGGTAGGCTATATCCCCATATTCTCCGGAAGGATTGTAGCTTTGTGCAAATCGGTTTTGCTGGAAATAATTTTTCAAAAACAGGGAGCTATTCCAGGGTCCAGGTGAAAACTGGTAGCCCAGACCGCTGATATTTTTTACCATTTTGCGAGGTTGCTCATAAATCTCGTTATCGGGATTGAGTTCGTCCCCGCCTTTCCGGTTGAAAAGATTGGTCGTGTTGCTCAGAGCCAATCCGTGGTCGTCGTTGATTGCATAGTTGAGATTAGCGACCAGGAGGCCATTATTATTTCGATAGCGATAGGTGGAATAGGAACGCTCGCCGCCGGCATTGGGATACTCCTTATACTGGCCCAGCCAGTTGTATCGCCTGTGCAACGTATCTATATTCTGTTCTGACCCCAGGTTGTACTGTCCATTGATCCTGAAATCGAGATTTTTGACCAGAAAATCGTGTTTCCGGTATTTGATGGCCGGCATCACGATACTACCCCGTCGGTGCCAACCACCGTACACTGCAGCAATTCGGGCGCCGGTCTGGATTTCGCGATAATTTTGTCCCAGGGTAAATTCCAAAGCAAGTTCATCGGCAAATTTTTTATCCCGAACGCCCAGGCTGGCAATGAGGATTTGATTGTGGTAGGTGTTGTGAAACCGCCTCACTTCACGTCGTGGGTAATACGCCCCCGTATGGATATCTGCGGCATCTACTTCAACCTTATAGTTGTTGTCGGAATAATTGGCCAACGCGTTAAGTCGGGCATAGAAACCGTTTTCAGAAGTCAGAATAGCGTACAGGTTCATCCGATGGGTATTGAATGACCCATAGGAATAGGAAGCCTCCAGTAAGTTCTGGTTCTGAGGCCTCGTGATAATGTTGATCGCACCACCCAGAGCATCTGCCCCCAGGCCTACCGGTACCACACCCTTATACACTTCAATGCGCTGGGCCAGGTTGATCGGTATATTATTGAGCTGGAACGACGAACCAAAATTATCCATGGGAATCCCATCTATGAAAAACCGCACCTGTCTGCCTCGGAAACCATTCAGGGATACGTTCATCTGAGAGCCCATTCCACCATTTTCCCGAACCCTAATCCCTGAAATCCGATCCAGGGCGTGCCCGATGTCCAGCGATGTGTTGTGCAGAGGAATGGCATCGACGACCTGCACGTTGAATGCTTTTTCTTTCACATTCCTGAGTTCTGTCTTGCCAGTGATGGTCACTTTATCCAAAGTATAGGCAGATTCCTGCAGCACTACGTCAAACGTATATTCCGGACGCCCATCCATATGAATGGTTTCCCGGATAGAAGTGTAACCGAGATAGGAAATTTCAACCACAATAGTTTCGGTAGTCGCCACTTCCAGTTCATACTGACCGTTCACATCCGACGTGGTGCCCGTCGAACTGCCTTCGGCTTTGATGGTTGCACCTACAATGGTTTCTCCTGCTTCATTATATACGGTTCCTGACACGGTGAATGTACTGGTCTGTCCGTATAGGGCAGATCGGTTAACACACAGAAGGATTATTATGACGGAGACTTTGTATATAGCTGATAAATATTTCATAAAGAGTTGAATTGGTTTACGTTATAAGTCCGTTTAATTGTCGGAGAATGTTTGCAGGATACCAGTAAGGATTTCTCATTATATGAGAATTTGTTCTTCCATGGGCATTGCCGGCTGGGCCGTCGGAATAGTCTTTGGTGTATCCTTCGGCCGTTTCATCCTGACCAGGACAAACAGTGCGGTCAGGGAAAACAGAATCCAGAACAGATCTACCACAAATATCTGAGTGTATCCATCCCGGAAAGTTTTCCACAGCCAGTTCCCGGATATTATTCCGTTGACAAGAGGCACCAGAAATCCGAGCACACTACCCAGTGCCAGGCATGCCCGGGTCGTAAATCGGTCGTTCTGCTTCCAGATCAAAAAAAGGCTGAGTATGAACCAGGGCCAGAAGAACCAGTCATATATCAGTGTCTGACGGTTGTCAGTAACCCCTTCACCCAGCCATTTTACAGCACAGAAACTGAAAGCGGTAGTGGGGTAAAGCGAAAGGCAGATGGCCACGTACACATGAACCAACCACTTGTTGAATTTCCGTTTGCGCGGATCTACCTGCTTTTTGTCCCGGGCCACCCGCCATATCAGCACACCAGAAAGGATGACAAAGCAAGATATAAAACCGAGCACCAGGTAAATCAATTTCATACCATATCCCCCAAAATCGCCCAGATGCAGTCGCAACATGGACAGGACAGCTCCTTCCATGTATGAAGTGCGGGCAAAAGGATCTTTTTCCGCTGTCACATCACCGGTCGGTCCGTGGAAGACCAGATACCCACTGCCCAGGAATTTTTCGTGATGCTCCGGATAGATATTCACTTTGACGTGCATATTCCGGTCGCCGTAGTTGAATACCTCTACGGACCGGAACTGCGTATTTTTAAAATGTGAAAGGGTTTGATCAATGTATTGATCGATGGAAATGAATGTGCCGGTTGGTTTCCCCTGAAATTCGTATGTTTCCGTTCCATCAAAATCCATGGTTGCAAACATCTTTTCCTGATTCCCATCAAAAAGAAATTTTTTCACTGGTTCCATCATCAGGGAATAGCCAATGATGAGGTAAGCTCCCGTGACGGCAAACATAAACTGATAAGGCAACCCCAGTATACCAAGACCTACATGAGCGTCGGTCCAGATGGTTTTCCATTTGGCCTTTGGTCTGAAAACAAAAAAATTGGGTACGATTTTTTTCCAGTGCACCAGTACGCCGGTCATAATAGCAAACAGGAAAAAGAAGGCCACCAGACCGGCCAGTAGGTATCCGGATCGGCCGTAGAAATTGAGTTGTGCGAAAAAATGTAACCGGTAGAAAAACTCTCCCAGGGAATAACCGGATTTGTAGGTGTTTGTTTTCGTAGTTTCCCCATCTATATAGAAAAATGCTCTTTTATTGTCCGCCATTTCCAGCGTGGTATCCTGGGAGACGCTCATGCTGACGTTGAGCCGGCGTTCGTCATAATAGCGGGTGATCGACACATCTCGACCGTACAATTGATTGTCTTTTTCCAGTGCCTGAAAAATGGTATCCATAGGGACGGTATTGAAGTACCGCGCACCGATGGGTTCGTTGCGTTCCCAGGCATTGATCTCGTCGCGTAGAAAAGTGATGGAGCCGGTGAAAAAGATCACATAAAGCAGTGCACTGATGATAATACCACTGATGGTATGGCTGTGAAACAGGATATTATAGATTCGATTGGACATGTGGTAGTATCTGTGATATGGTTTATTTTCCAAAGTGGATGAATGCGGCAAACAATGCGGTCAGGAACAGGTAGAGCAGCCAGATCTTCCAGGCTTTTCGGGCGATCAGGGCTACGATAAAAAGCCCCGCCCACAAGATGAAACCGGCATAGCGAAGTGTGATCAGCATACTCCCCATATCAGCCCACACGGCCAGGGCCATATGCAAGCTTTCCGTGACCATGTAACCTCCCGCGAAACCCGCGGTGAGAATGAAAAAACGCTCAAGTGGTGTGCGGGTCAGATATTTTTTGTTGGCTGGCATGATCAGATAATTAATTCCAGAATAGCGATGAAAACGGTCATCAAAATCAGATTGCGAGGCTTGAATAATTTCATGGGTTGAAAAAGGAAAACCAGACTCGCCATGGTCATCAGGATAACCAGGAACGAAAAAAAACCCCCCAGGAGACCCCATTTGAGGACAGCGAGAACAATACTGACCGTGAAGAATCCAAATGCTGCCTGTTTACTTGTGGCAGGGTGTGCCCCAACCCACTCGGTCCACGAGGACTGGTAAACTTTGACGGCTCTCCCGGAGGTGAAGTAAAAAAATAAAAAGCCGGTAAGGCAAAAAAACAGGATGATCGTTATCATAATAACAGTTCTGTAAGTCACAAATTCAAGCGTTCGGGCTTAATGGTCATATTCGGACTGAGCAAAGAGGTTTTGCTCAACCAACATCGAGTCGGGTCGTGTAGATCTGGACCACTTCTTTGTACGGTTTATTTTCGGCTTTTGACTTGTGGATGCCTTCGATGTAATATCCACCCTTCCATTCCGGAACAAATGTGGCCGTTCCCCCTGTACCGGTACGAATCTTTTTTTGCCATCCGGAAGGGGAAAATATCGATAGCGAAGACTCCTCTGAGGGCTCTTCGTTGACAAAATAACGGAGCGATATTTCCCGGTTAGGTTTTAATCTGTCGAAGTCATCGATCAGCAACATCTGGGGCAGGGGCACCGGATCCTGGACCTGCGCGGGTTGATTTTTACCTACAAGGACCTGGGCAGATGCATTGAATACATATTGCGTACTCCCTGCGAGCTGATTCACGGTATGCGAAATGGATAAGGTGTATCGTCCGGGTGTTTCCGGTACAAAAACAGCCGTAAAGTGGTCTTCCCGTGCGGTCACTTCCAGCGCTTCCTTCCTTCCATCCGGATGATGCAGCCAAAGCGTAAATTCACTCACATCGGCCCACCAATCCTCAACGGCTTCCCACTTACCATCCTCAATTTCTGCATAAAAAACTGTGACTTCCCGAGCCGCCCCAGGTCGCCCCACGGGCTGGGTATCGATGAACAATGCATGAGCGTACACTACCGGGCTTATTCCCAGGAAAGTCACGAAAAACATTAAAACTAATTTAGATATGTACATGGCTTACTTTTTCACATTAATCTAATGGTCAATGCATTATGGCATTGAAATTTAAAAATATGTTCTATATATTTATTTAGACTTATTCCTAATAGTTACATTTGACCGCTAAAGTAAATGGTTTGTCAGGGAATGCAACTACGCCAAAAGGAAGAAAAACAACGTAAAACGGAATAGTATGAGAGTTCGCATTATCACCGAAGATCAGAAAGTATTTGAGGCACAGTTTGGGCGCGCCATCCATGTGGAACCATACGAGATACGATACCAAATAACTGAAGTTCGGGAAAACGCCCGAACGCAGCTGGGAATGAGCCCTGACCAATTCATCATTTACACCCTGGATTTTAAAAGCCCGGCTGGATGCGAACTGGAATTAATTTCTGCAGAAGCACAGGTAGAAATGTCCATTTTGATGAAAGGAGAGATGACTTGTGACTTTCACCT
>CBFGVZ010000100.1:0-12882 GCA_965652315.1 uncultured Saprospiraceae bacterium
GAAGCTCCGTCTTCAAGGTGGGTTGGCATTTTTTGAGCTGAAGCTTGTGCGTGAGTTAGTGCGCCTTTTTTGGTTACTTTTTTTCAGTAAAAAAAGTAACAGAGACCATTTTATTTTTCACACGTAGCATCTACTAGGTCACTTATAGAAATTTAAGCTATTACTGAACGTAATCCTGCTATTGGGTAGAATCCCCCGTACAGGCTATGCAGGAATGTGAAGGGACTACATCACTATTACTTTTACTACAGTGGACCCTCCATCCCTATTGATCACCTCCATAAAGTACAGCCCTGGTGTCCAACCCTGTGTACTGATTTGGTCATGACCGGGAGAAAGAGAAAATGTGCTGATTATCTTTCCGGTTACGGCATAAATTCGGATTCTTTCGATGATCACACCATCAGATATGGCCCATTTTAATCCCTGACCGGACCGGATGGGATTCGGGTATACTGCCAACGGAATTATATCCTTAGTGGTGCTTGCTGTGGGAGTCAGTGAAACCACATTTTCAGTAAGCCCGCCTGCGATATTACCTGCAATCAACCTGGTGGAAACATCGTCTACCTGATGTATGGCCAGGCGGCCGTTTCCACCAATCCATTCGGGCCAGTCCTCTGGGTAAATTCTCGGGAAAGATGCGTTAAGATCATGAGTATTGATGCGATAAACATACAATTCACCATGATGGGATCCGGAAACTAAAAGCGTATCAGATTTGGTCGTTAAGATCCTCGGCGCAGACCGTCCCAGCAAGGAATTCTCACCGATAGTACGGATCTCCCCGACTCCTTGTATATCAGGTTGATTCCCCGAATCCGGCTCAAACAGGGCATTGATCCGGTTGCCTGTATTTCTGTACAACCCGATCGTACCATTGTCAAATCCTGCCACTACATCCAAATCTCCATCTCCATCTATATCAAAAAGCTCGGGGGTGGCCCCAGATAACATTTTAAGTCCAGCCCAATCTTTCTCTACTTTCTCCAGCTCAAAAATTCCACTAGCTCCCGATCCGTTACGTATCAAAAAAGCATTACCATCCGATGTGCCTGCCAGGATGTCATTATCTCCATCATTATCGATATCACCCGTCGTAAGATAAAACCGGTAATGCCCCTCAAGGTACGTTGATAAATTCATATAATCCAGATCGGCCAGACGATATTCCGCTTCGGAATATGCTTCCCAGAGCGCAATTTTACTTACTGGTGCTTCATCTTTATTGGAAATTTGATAAGCCACCAGTATATCCTGAAAACCATCGCCGTTCACATCCATAAAGCAGGGTGATGCATACTGTCCCAGGTCGATCATCTGATCTCGTAACCAGTTGTCAGTGGACAAGATAAATGGCTTTTCCTGGTCATCGGTCCCGGTATAGATGTGCACCCCTTTTGCATCATTGGCAGGGAATTCATTGACAGCCAGGATAAGGTCAGGAATGTCGTCCTGATTAACGTCTATTCGGTAAGCGGCTGGAAAATAATTCAAAAACACCGGATCAGTTGAATCCGGGAAGAAACCTTCAACACGAGATATATGTCCTTTCTCAGCTGTGCCGGAATTGAGCAACATTTTCAAGGTATTAGTGCCAATATCCCCCAGTAATAAGTCCGGTATGGAATCGCGATTGAGGTCGATCATACAGGAGGTGGAACCGGCATGCCTTACCGTAAATGGTGGCGGGCAATTCTCCCCATCCTGCGATAGGTTAATCTCTTCCGAAAACAGATTTTCCGCAAAATACCCCCAGCAGCTGTGTGCGAGTTTAAAATCAAGTTCCTGGCCGGTTTCGCTGGATCTGTTCTCATAAAAATACAGGTAGCTACCCGACAGCTCAAAGGTCAGGATATCCAGATCGCCATCGCCATCCACATCCTCGATAATCGGTATATCGGTGTGTGCATGATAAATATTGGTTTTACGCCCCGATCGGTTTTGAAAAAGGAGAGAATCATCGATAAAAGATGGTCCGGACATTGACTGGAATCGGATCTGATTCCCATCCAGATATCCCTGATACACAGCAATTCCGTGGAGCCCTTGTGTAAACACATCGGGAATGCCATCACGGTCAAAATCCCGGACCATCATCCAGGACCGTGCTATGGGCCAGTCTATCTGCTGATCCGCCGACAATTGGTAGGTAGATCCATGGTCCAGCGTCTCCCACACCTGGATAATTCCTGAATAGCGGTCGAAACTAATGATTTCAGCGATTCCATCCTGATTCAGATCAAAAGACGAAAATTGTGGGGCCAGAAACCCGCCTGCCATAGCAGAATGTAAAGGTGCTCCCGCTTCGTTGAGCCATATGGTGGGCTCCTGACCCATAGCAGGCAGAAGGAATTTCAGTATCAAAACCAACATTGATAGCCTTCGTATTTTTTTACAACTGGAACTCATTTCATTGACCAGATCTGAAAGAACGATTGTGGATTAAAAAATTGAAGTTAGACAAAACCATTGGGTTTTAATGTTGCCGGGCTTCCAAAATATAAAATCCAGGTATATTCAGTCAATCCAAACGTTCCCCGCCTGAAAGTTCAGGTAATATTTTCACCAGACTGTTTTGAAATTGAAAAATAGATTATAACTTTGCATCTCCAAAATACGGAGGAGTGGCAGAGTCTGGTTTATTGCACCGGTCTTGAAAACCGACGTACCTTTGCGGGTACCGGGGGTTCGAATCCCTCCTCCTCCGCTAAAGCCCTGTTGATTTAAGTCAACAGGGCTTTTTTGATTCATTCGCATTTTGTCCGTACGACAAGCCATACAATCATTGCTATTTTTTTCTAGCCAGTTCAAACTCCTACTGACTCATCTATTGTTTGGCGAGGAAACTTAGTCCTATTGGTCTAAATATAGCATTGCCAAAAGGTCATTTTTGGGAACTTGAGTTAAATTCCAGGGTACCCAGAAGATTACCCAAACAGATCCCCCTGTTCGGTATCGGCGACCTCGATGATGAGATCCTTGTGATTGTGGCGTACATTATTCACCTGCTGGGACACCCTATACACCTTTAGCTGTTCGGTTCCAACCTCAGGCAATTCATCAAGAAATGATACTGGATCCAGATTATCCTCCAGCCATTTTAGTTCCAGATCTCTTGGTAAAATAACCGGGATCCGATGATGTAGAAATTCCATGGAAGGACCCGCCGCTTTGGTCAGGATTGTAAAAGAATATACCTTCTCGCCGGCTTCATTTTTCCATTCCTCCCACAAGCCAGCAATGGCATATATCCCTGCATTTTTCAGAGTGACCCGGTAGGGGATTTTATCCTTTCCTTTTTTGATCCATTCATAATAACCATCTACAGGCCACAGACATCTCCGCCTCGTAAAAGCCTGACGAAAAGCAGGTTTTTGATCTACCGTTTCACTCCGGGCATTGATCATACGGTAACCGATCTTTTCGTCTTTGGCCCAGAAAGGGATCAGTCCCCAGCGAAACAGGCTAATATGTTCAGGATCAGCCCCCGTAATCACCGGCAACATCTGGGTCGGAGCCATATTGAAGTTGGGAATGGGGTTGTACCGTTCCAGGTCTTCAGAATAAAAAGAGGCATTGAATCGGGCTTCCAGTTCTTTTTCGGTTACAGTAAGTGATGCTCGGCCGCACATAGATGGTTCCGTTATCGTTTGCAGATCAGGTACGGAGCGTCAGAAAATTGGCCAGATCCTGTCGTCTCACTACACCGAGAATCCGTCCATCTCTGGAGACTGGAAGCATCTGCACAGATTTATTGTTGAATAGATAAAATAGGTGACGCACGGGTAATTCCATGGTCACGGATTCAAATTCTTTGCTCATATACCGGTACACCGGGGTAAAAACATCTCCCTGTTCCCGTGCATGAAAGACGTCTTCTTCCGGGATGATGCCGATGATGTTGTTCTCGTTGTCCGCTACCAGAATGGCATTCTCTTCAGAACCTTCCCATTGATGAAATACATCCTGCATCAGATCATCCTGAGAAAACACCATAAAATTGTGATTGAGTACATCCGCCACTTTCCCATGCCTGTATCGCTCTTCCGAAGCTACTGTACGGTATTCCGCCCGGGCAGCAAAATAAACGAATATACCGATGAAAATAAGACCCAGGTGGTTTTCGAAAAGACCGAATATGAGGAATCCTACGGCCAGTACCCGTCCAATCCAGCTAGCAATGAGCGTGCCTTTTCGTCTGCCCTGAAACATCGATATAATTGCCCTAAGGATCCGGCCCCCATCCATAGGGAAAGCCGGAATCATGTTGAACAATACCAGTATTACATTCAGATAAAGCAGAAGTACAGGAAAATTGGAAAAATATTCAAAAACTACCGATTCATCCCCGATAATTTCAAATCCCGCCCCCGAAAAATACAGGTAGGCACTAATCAATACCGCGATAACTACATTAACCATCGGTCCGGCAATTGCTACAATCATCTCATGCCAGGGATTCTCGGGTAACCGATCCAGACGCGCCAAACCTCCAATAGGTGTAATAAGAATATCCTGGGTACCTATGCCATATTTCCGTGCCGTGAGTGCATGACCAAATTCATGTAGGACCACACAAAGAAAAATTAGCAAGGTGAAATAAAAAAAATTGATGATCGCAAAGCCCGACATACCGAGCTGTTGTCCCGTAAACCCTACATAAACGATTAGCAAAGCAAAACTCCAGTGGATTTTCACGGGGATTTTAAATAAAGTACCTAAGTATAAAGAGCCACCTTTAAACATTTTTTTGGTTTTATAGATTTTAATACGCTCTGGCCTCAATCTTGTTCATATAATTAATAAAGGATTTATTGACCACTTTATTACCACCGGGTGTCGGATAATTTCCACTAAAATACCAGTCGCCCTTGTTGTCCGGACAGGCCCGGTGCAAACTTTCGATGGTTTGGTATATGATTTCGATCTCTGCTTCCGCATCCGGAGGCGTCAGGATTTCGGCAATTTTGGCCGATATCTCTTTGTAAGTAAAGGGTTCGTATACTTCCTTGACGTAGTTCACGACCTCCTCCTTGGGAAGTCCTTCCTGAGCCAGACATTTTTGATAAATATTCTCCAGGTAATCATCCATATTCCGTTCTTCCAATAATGAAATCGCAGCCTGGAATGCCACAAAATCACCCAGATTGGACATATCGATACCATAACAATCCGGAAAACGGATTTGCGGCGCTGATGAAACAAATACGATTTTCTTAGGATGAAGCCGGTCCACCATTCTGATGATACTGTCGCGCAGCGTGGTTCCACGAACGATACTGTCATCGACCAGTACAAGCGTGTCTTTTTGATTCTTGACAATACCGTAGGTCACATCATATACATAAGACACCATGCTATGCCTGTTCTCATTATCTGCAATGAAGGTTCGCATTTTAGCATCTTTGACCACGATTTTTTCATTCCGGGGTTTGATCCGTTCGATTTCAGTCAAATCCTTTTCATCAGCTTTATGGTCGAGTTCCAGCGTTTTTTTCATTCGGATTTCCCGGGCTTTTTCTTCCAGACCATCCATCAGCCCCAGGAAAGAAATTTCTGCGGTATTGGGCACAAATGAAAATACGGTGTTTTCAAAATCATGGTCGATGCATTCGAGTACCTGCCCGACCAGCTCCCGGCCAAGTTGTTTTCGTTCCAGATAAATATCCCGATCCGTTCCTCTGGAGAAATAGATACGCTCAAAACTGCACGATAATTTTTTCCCCGGCCTGGTATAGGGCACCTCTTCCATGTGCCCATTTTTCTTAATGGACAGTAAATGACCTGGTTGTAGTTCCTGGATGTACCGAAAACGAACGTCGAACGCAGTCTGGATGGCCGGCCTTTCACTCGCTGCCACGACTACTTCATCATCGTGATAATAATAAGCAGGTCTGATCCCATTAGGATCCCTGATCATAAAGGCATCTCCATGTCCAATAAATCCACCCAGGACATATCCCCCATCCCATTTCTTACTGGCTCGCTGAAGCAGACGCTGCAAATCCAGATGTTCGATGATTTTCTTTGTAATTTCTTCATTACTGAAACCATCGGGCTTGAACCAGGTGAATAGCCTTTGCACTTCGTCATCGAGAAAATGTCCAATTTTTTCCAGAACGGTGACCGTGTCAGATTTTTCTTTAGGAAACTGGCCCAGTTCCACCAATTCCTGAAACATCTCATCGACGTTGGTGAGATTAAAATTCCCGGCCAGAATAAGATTACGGGATATCCAGTTATTCTGTCGTAAAAATGGATGGCAGGTCTCTATTGTATTCAAGCCGTGCGTGCCATAGCGAAGATGACCCAACAACAATTCACCAGTGTAGGGCTTATTGGCTTTGAGCCATTCAGTATCCCTCAGTAAAGCAGGATCCAGGTCGATGAAATGCCGAAAAACATGCAGAAATAGGTCAGAGATGTAATTTTTACTATTGGACCGGTACCTCGAAATATAACGTGTACCGGGTTCCGGATCGAGCTTGATGGTAGCCAGTCCGGCACCGTCCTGCCCACGGTTTCGCATCTTCTGAAGAAGTAGCTGCAATTTGTTGAGTCCATACAATGGATCCCCGTACTTTTCACGGTAAAAATCCAGTGGCTTCAACAGCCGTATCATGGCTATACCACATTCGTGCTTGATTAGTTCACTCATGGATCATCTTATAACCATACAAATTTACGCCATATTTCATATAATGAACAACGTTTCGTGATAATTGATTAAATTTGTGTCAAGCATAACATTTAATATGGGTTTTTTTTCATTCTATAAGACGCCTAATCACAGGACATTCAATTACCAGCCGCGATATTACAATCCGGATCAGGATAATCTGGATGCCATTGTAAGACAGGCGAAAGTAGAAGCAGGACTGATCAAGGATGAAGACCTGGACCACGATGTCGATCGGGCCAAAATGCGTATTACAAGAGCTTATAAAGGCAGGGCCGTCACCCGAAATTACAAACGGTCCAGTACCCGGAAATCCAACATCAGAATCGTTGTCATCATCATCATACTCACCGGTATTGCTTACATTCTTCTCAACCTTAATGCGGATTTTTTAGTTTCATTCTTAGAATAAACGGTTGAATGAAGGGAAATATTAAAATGTTACCGGATGTAGTGGCCAATCAGATCGCTGCAGGCGAGGTGGTTGTACGACCTGCCTCCGCCGTCAAGGAATTGATGGAAAACGCCATCGATGCACAGGCGGGGAAAATCGAAGTCATTATCCTGGATTCTGGTAAAACAAAAATCCAGGTGATCGACAACGGTACCGGTATGAGCGAAATGGATGCCCGAATGAGTCTTGAACGGCATGCGACCTCCAAGATCAGCACCAGCGAAGACCTACAACGATTATTTAGTCTGGGTTTTAGGGGGGAAGCCCTCCCCTCTATCGCATCGGTTAGCCAACTCGAACTCAAAACGAGACTTGATTCGGAAGAAATGGGTATTCGCCTGGTAGTGCATGGCTCCGAATTGGTCCGCCAGGAATATTGTCAGGCCGAAAAAGGCACTTCCATCACAATTACCAATTTATTTTTCAACACACCAGCCCGTCGGAAGTTTCTCAAATCGGACACCGTCGAGTTCAAGCATATTCTAGACACCTTCCAGCAACTGGCTCTGGCGAATCCCGATATTCATTTTACGTTATATCACAATAATCGCCTCTACCATCAGTTGTATCCAGGCAATCTGAAACAACGAATTGTACAGGTGTTCGGAAATCCATATGAAAACAGGCTTATCCACGTCCGGGAAGATACCGATTATCTGAATATCAGCGGATTTGTGGGCAAACCCGAATATGCCCGAAAATCCCGCGGAGAACAATACCTGTATATCAACAACCGATATATCAAAAATTTCAGATTGAGTACGGCAGTTTACCAGGCGTACGATAAGCTTATTTCGGACAATTCATATCCGTTTTTTTGTCTTTTCATCCAGATGGACCCGGAGAAAATGGATATAAATGTGCATCCTACCAAACAGGAAATCAAACTCGAAGATGAAAATTTCGTTTTCAATATTGTATCCTCAGCGGTCAAACACGCGTTGGTCCAATTCAGTATTCCGGTTATTGATTTCGAACCCGATCCGGTTTTCAATCAACGCCCCGACACCCGAACTCTTACGGAAAAACCATCAGCTACCAATCCTTCTGCACCCTGGAAGCCCGAAAACATCAGACCCCAGAACAAATGGTCATCGGATACCTGGAATGAATTCTATAAGGAAGTCAGTAAATCTGGCCATGATATAGAATCCAACTCACCAGGTGAATCTTCGACTTTGGATGGATTTGAAACGAATCGAACCGGAGAACAGTTTGAACCGATACAGATCAAAAACAGCTATATCATCAGCCCCATCAAATCGGGGATCGTGATCATCGACCAAAAAAATGCACACGAACGGATCCTTTATGAAAAATTTCTGAACCATCGTGAAAAACAGAATCTCAATGCCCAATCGCTTTTATTCCCGGAGATGCTGCACATGAACCCTACTGAATCTTTGGCTATGGAGTCACTGATTCCGGTATTTGGTGGCTATGGCTTTGTCATTGAACCTTTTGGAAAAAACACCTTCGTATTGCAGGCCATGCCGGATATTTTACTGCTCAACACCAGAGAGAAGATTGATATTATCCACCGCGTGCTGGATGAATATGAAGAAAACCGAAAACTGGGTCCATCGGTCCATGAAACCGTCGCCCAATTGCTGGCGCGCAATATGAGTATCAGGCGCAACCGGCGATTATCTCCGGAAGAAATAAAAGAACTGGTCAATCAATTGTTCGGGTGTCAGGAACCGGCAGTAAGTCCATCTGGGAAAAAATGTTTCATTACCTTTAAGTCGGAAGACTTAGAAAAACTTTTCACTTAATGATACAAATCACCGACACGATCAAACATTTGATCATTATCAATGTATTGATTTTCATCGCCTCGTTTTATGTTTTTCCCGGACTGTCGGATAGCAATGTGGTATTCACTTTCCTGAAGAATTTCCAGGAAAATGGAGCATTATACTATCCAGGATCAGAATATTTTCGTTGGTATCAACTGATTACACATATGTTTCTCCATGGCAACTTCAGCCATTTATTTTTCAACATGTTTGCTCTGTATATGTTTGGAAGTGCGCTGGAAGGGCATTGGGGACGAAATCGATTTTTGTTTTTTTACTTCTTTGCCGGTTTAGGAGGTGCCGTATTCCAGATATTGAGTTGGAAATTTGGATTGATGGGGATGTCTCCACTGGAACAAGAATATTTTTTAAATACCCCATTCCGGGTGATTGGAGCTTCCGGAGCGGTATTTGGTGTTTTGGCCGGATTTGGTATGTTATTTCCGAATGTGGAGCTTTTGCTATTGTTTCCGCCCATACCCATCAAAGCCAAATATTTCGTTATCATATACGGATTACTTGAAATCGTATTGGGTCTCAGCAATCTCCAGACTGGTGTAGCCCATCTGGCACATGTCGGTGGTCTGGTATTTGGTATTATTCTGATACTGTATTGGAAGAAAAACCCTTAAGTACTATGTTCGATTCTATAAAACGGGATATTCGACAGCAATTTCACTACGGTGGCATGACGACCCGGTTGTTACTGATCAACCTGGGGGTATTCGTTGCGATTATGCTCTTCAGATTGTTGCTTTTCATCGTCAATGGCGGCCAGGTTCCAGATGTATTTTATACGATCACGGAGGGCTTGTCCCTCGCCAACACCTGGAAATTGATATTATTTCGTCCCTGGACCCTTATCACCCATATGTTCCTGCATCTGGGACTATTTCATATCCTGATCAATATGCTTTACCTGTACTGGTTTGGTCGTGTCCTGGAAAATTTACTGGGGGACCGAAAAGTTTTAAATACCTATATTCTTTCGGGACTGGCAGGTGGACTGTTATATTTTATTTTTTCCGGATTACTTTATGAAGGCGTGACCTACGCTATGGGGGCATCGGCTGCAGTAATGGGTATTGCTGTAGCTGCTGCGACCATGGCACCAGACCATGAGTTTCAATTGATTCTCATTGGCCGTGTGAAGTTGAAATTTTTGGTCCTGGCACTCGTACTGCTCGATCTGATTATGATTCCGGCAATGAGCAATTCGGGCGGGCATATTGCGCATTTGGGTGGTGCCCTCATGGGCTTTGTATATATCAAATTGCTCTATCAGGGAATTGATTTGGGAGATATCAATTTCAAGCCCCATATGAAGCGACCCAAATTTGACGTTTACGTCAATAAAGACAAAGTATCAACTCCCAAAAAGAATGAACGACCCAGGGAGACTCAGGACCGGATTGACCAAATCCTGGAAAAAATAAAAATTTCAGGTTTTGAAAGTCTGACTCAGGAAGAGAAGGACTTTTTATATGAAGCCAGTAAAAAATAGAGCGTGAAGCTACTTCGCCGAATTATGATCATGGTGAACACATTGCTCATCATTAGTCTTATCCTCGGATTTGCACGACAATTTGTCCAACCTGGTCATGCCTCATTTTTGACAATTTTCTCACTGTTGTACCCTTATATTGTAATCGCTTTAACCGTTTCCATGATCCTGTTGATCATATTACGATCCCGATGGTTCTGGATATCTTGTTTGTCACTTGTTCTGACTTCAGGCAATACCATACGCCAAATCGGATTCCATGTTCACCCTGAATTACCAAAGGATTCCTCAGTTTACACGTTGACATCACTCAATATTAAAAACAACTTCCGGCACAACCAACAGGATCAAAGTAGGGCGTTTATAGAAATGTTCAGTACTAAAAAACCAACGTTTTTACTACTTCAGGAAATTTCGGGTAATCAGATCTCCAACGTCTCCCGACTATTGGAATACCCCTATACCAGTCATGATAACCACCCAAAACTCAAAGGATACCTCGGAATTTTCAGCCAACATCCACTCACAAATGTACGGGCTATTGAAAATCATGAAGGTCGGGTGATTGCCATCTTTGCGGATGTCAGTCTCCCGGAAGGTGTTTTCAGACTTTTCAATTTACATTTGCATACCAATGCGGTAACGGTACGGGCTGGAAATTTTTCCGCGGAGTCATTTTCACGGAAGGAAGGCCTACGTGAGTTCAATGCCATGCTCAAGTCCTATAGTGATAATGCATCCCTGAGGATGGATGAAATAGAGTTGATCGAACGCCAGGTCATACAATCACCGTATCCGGTAATCCTGGCGGGTGATGCAAATGACACCCCGTATTCACCGGTATATCGAAAACTTCGCGGCTCACGTCAAAATGCGTTTGTCAAAGGAGGACTCGGTTTTGCACAAACCTATAACGGACTTTTCATTCCCTTAAAGATTGACCACGTTTTTCTGGATGAATCCTTCGAGATTTACAATACCGTGATTGAAAAAATCGGATTTTCGGACCACAATCCCATTACTACATCGTTTAGATTCCAAAATTAACCATTCAATATGCGCAGCATTCTCTTTTGTCTATTAATATTATCCGGATTAGCAGCTTGCAAATCCGATTCGGAACAGAATTCCCGAACTTCTACAGAACCGTTACCGGAAAGAAAGCCTCTGAGTATTCCCGCATTTAATGTGGATAGCGCGTACACTTTTCTTGAAACTCAGATTAACTTCGGACCTCGTGTCCCCAACACAGAGGCGCATCGCATGACCAGGGACTATCTGCGGGACCAGCTCGCCCGGTATGCGGATGAAGTAACCGTTCAGGATTTCACTGCCACGCGTCACGATGGGGAACATTTACAGGGATATAATATCATTGGGTCATTCAATCCGGGTGTGCAACGAAGGATTCTCCTTCTGGCCCACTGGGACAGTCGGTATATCGCAGACCATGCCACTTCTCCCGAACGGCGGAGTGAACCGGTACTGGGGGCTGACGATGGAGGTAGTGGCGTAGCTGTCCTGCTGGAAATAGCCCGTCAATTGCACATGAAAAATGTTGATGTAGGAGTGGATATCTTACTTACAGATTTGGAAGACCAGGGGAAAAGTAATGATCCCGATGGAACCACCTGGGCGTTAGGGGCTCAACATTGGTCCAAAAAACCACATAAACCAGGCTACCAGGCCCAATACGGCATTCTACTCGATATGGTGGGTGCTAAAGGGGCGCAATTTCTGAAGGAAAGTATTTCCCGGACCTATGCTTCTGATTTTCTTGATTATGTATGGAATCTGGCCAATAGCATGGGGTATGGTCATTTGTTCATCAACCGGGAGCTCTCCGGTGGTGTGGTGGATGACCACCTATTCATCAATCAGAACATAGGAATTCCTACTATCGACATCATAAATAAACCCAGCAATACCTCCTTTGGTGCACACTGGCACACTGAGGATGACACCCTTGAGGTCATCGATAAAAATGTCCTTCGGTCGGTGGGACAGGTTGTGACCGCTGTAGTTTATCGTTTCGATGCCAATTATCTTTAAAAATTTCTATAGATATCATTTGTATATTTGATATATGGAAGTATATTTGCATCCGTTTTGATTGCAACAGTGCATCAAATCAATTGAATTTCCGGGAGATTAGCTCAGTTGGTTCAGAGCACCTGCCTTACAAGCAGGGGGTCACTGGTTCGAGTCCAGTATCTCCCACATAATCCTTTTACTGGGTGGGAGATAAGATAATGTGGGTGGTGTAAACCATAAAAGTTTCCCGAATTCAGTATAATCATTCGTTTTCCCCTACAATTCCAAGCTACAAACGCGGTCAACGACTTCACCATTCAGCGAACTCCGGATAAAGGATACTGCTCCCCCCCGAATGTCCTCTAGCCCAATATATTCACCAAATAATGTCTGAAAAAGTTGTATTATC
>CBFGVZ010000101.1:0-12721 GCA_965652315.1 uncultured Saprospiraceae bacterium
TACATGACGGGCATTCATAATAAAAATCACCTCTGTGCCCCCCTGCTGTTGAATGATCGTTTCTATTCGGTGATGAGAGAAAATGGAGGTCGCGGGCGGATTCGAACCGCCGTACAAGGTTTTGCAGACCTCTGCCTAGCCACTCGGCCACGCGACCTTTTTCAAATTGGAAGGCAAATATAAAAATTAAAATCGATTAAATTGAATGAAAATTTGGAAGTTTCCAGTCTATTCAACCGGGTAATGTTTATAGGTGCCTGCGAATACGGTTTGCCAGATCTTCAAACTCTTCTTTAGAGATGGCGATCCTGGGCTTGCTAAATTCCATATCGTAGATGCTGTCTATGGGGATCAGGTGTACATGAGCGTGCGGTACTTCAAGACCCACCACGGTCACACCGATCCGCTGGCATTCCACCTCTTTTTCGATTGCAAGTCCGACCTTTTTGGCAAAAACCAGCAGGTCGCCCAGCAAATCATCCGGCAGATCGAAGATGTAATCGATTTCTTTTTTGGGAATCACCAATGTATGCCCCATGGCTACAGGATTGATATCCAGAAAAGCATAAAACCGGTCGTCCTCTGCTATTTTGTATGATGGAATTTCGCCCCGGATGATTTTGGTGAAAATGCTTGCCATTTTAATCCTTGATGTAAATCTTTTCGACCTTAAATTTGATCACTCCCCCGGGGGTTTGAATCTCTGCTACTTCACCTTCCTTCTTTCCCAACAGACCTTTCCCTATCGGAGAAGTCACCGAGATTTTCCGTTCTTTCAGATCCGCTTCTGATTCACCCACCAGGGTATATTCAATATCTTTGTTTATTTTCAGATTCTTCAATTTAACTGTGGTCAGAATATTGACCTGCTCGGTCGAAATCTGAGCCGAACTCACGATCCGGGCCGAAGCAATCCTGGCTTCCATCTCGTTGATCTTCATTTCCAACATACCTTGCGCATCCTTCGCCGCATCATATTCCGCATTCTCAGACAGATCCCCCTTATCTCTGGCTTCGGCGATCGCACGAGCAGCTTCCTGTCGTCCACGGCTTTTCAAATCGTCCAATTCGGCTTTTATTTTATCATAGCCCTCCTGGGTCAAATAGATCGTACTCATTTTTTATCCTGTTTATAAAGCAGTTAAACCTCTGACTTATTTGCCGGCAACTTTGCCCGCAAACAGGTAGAGGTCCATTGACTAAATTTTTTTATATTAATTTCCTAAAGGCAAAGATAGCTATAATTCTTATAACCGCAAGGTTAAAGTTAGATTGTGTGTACCATTCCAGGGATGCGTCGTCCGGTAAGCATAGTCTATCCCCAGTTTCTGCTCTTTCTGTTGGTTGATCGGGATATACAGTCCCAGTCCCGCACTCAAACCTTCATACACGCTTTGATCGGAGCTGCCGGCTGCAGTCGTACCCACTTCAATCTTGTAAGACCCACGCAGATAAAGGATTTCGTTGAAACAATATTCCAGGCCGGCCCCCACTTCATCCCTGGAGAACGAATGGGAGGTAAAATTACCCACTACCGATAACCGGTGAATACTCTGCAAATAAAAGTCATACGAAACTCCTATATTCAAAAGGGATGGCAATTCAAAAGTAGCCGCCCTCAGGTCGTAAGTCAATTCGTATGAGGGGCTTCCCTCCGGATTTTCGCTTCTGGTCGCCAGGCCCTCCCCTCCAAATCGCATCGGAGTGCCCACATTGCGAACCGATACACCGAATTTGAAATTATCCTGTGGGCCGTTTACATACTGGACACCGGCATCCAGCGCTACCCCAAAAGCCGACAGATCGGAGATGGATTCAGAAATGAGGCGTACTGCAAATCCCACCGAAATTTTATTCTCATAGGTATAGGCATAGCCCACCGCCATATTGAAAAAATTGGGGGAGTAAGTAGCACCTATTCCTTCGGGTTGACCCACGGTGGTGATGTCAATATCCCCAAAATCCATGGCGACCAGTGACAGTGCCAATACGCTGTTTTTACCTACCCTTTGACCGATACCCAAAGCATTTATATTGATGTCCGTGCCCATCAGATATCGGGTATGCGCCAGCGCCACATCGGTCCTCTGAACGCCAGACAACCCCGCTACATTGAGCCTGAGTGATTCGATGCCGCGGATCATGGAGGTAGCAATATTGTTCATCCCCGCACTCTTTGCCCAGGGAATCAGCAAAAGCTCCCCTGCACCCGCTTCTCCCTGACGGTCCGGATTGCCGGCCAGTGCATTTGCTGACAGAATCAGGACTCCCCACAGAATCAGAACCGCTCTGTGCCGGATTTGATATATCGTTCCTTTACAATCCACTGGGGTCGAATTTTCGAGTCACACCAAACCATTTGAGGGTCCTTTCCCCCAATTCGTATGCATTCACGTGGATAATATACATTCCACTAGCCACGGGAATACCCTTGCTATTGTTGAGATCCCACTCCAGGGCCGGAGATATCTGCTTAAAACGAGTGCCCGGGTCAGATCGACCGCTATTACTCAATGGTCTTTCATCCCGCTTGTATTGTCTTATAAATTTACCGTCCAGACTGTAAATGGTAACGATACACCGCGGTGGAAGGTTGGTTATTTTCACAGTATTGGTAAATTGGGACGTTTCATACCCGGAATAAGCCAGATAGGGATTGGGTACAATGTTTACCTCCCTCAGGGTGGAATCTGCACCTGCGCTCACCAGATCTTCCGGTGCGATGTTGTCCAGATCAAATCTATATGCGGGATGTCCCTCGTTGATTCCGGTACCTTCAGCGACATCATACGGATTGGTCACGCGAAGCTCAACGGTCAACGGGTCAGGTATCAGTCCATCCGCATAGGATAGCAGCGTACCATTGGTGAAAGGAATTCCGGTCCAGGTGATCGTTGTGATCGAAGAAAACTTGGTCGTAAAACTACCACCCGGTACAAAGCGTTGCCGGTAGGTTTTGCAACTATCGTATGGCGTATCAGTCACATATATAAAATGCTGTCCACCTACCTTTAATGCCGCCAGGCCCTGATCCAGATTAGGGTTGATCAATTCCTCATCCGGATTCCACATCATATCCTCTCCAATTCCGCCAATCGTTTCCAGTACACTGGGGTTGGCGCTGCTGTATATGGAATTTTCACCGAAGAAAATATTTAGTCGTTGCCCGGTCTCCACATCGATGGCGTAACCCGGGAACCACCCCATCCCAATTCCATCACCATCCGGATCCGGCAGTCCATCCCCGTCATTATCTTCCTTTCCTACTGAGGGTGAATTGCGCAAGTCAAAATTTTGTGTATTCCCCAGCGTATTGTAGAATCCGCCAAAGCTCGGATCGTATTGTTCGGGATTCGCCGTTTCTACGATTACACAACGCGACCACAGGGATTTATCCGGGGTAAAAATGATGTCCACGTTGTTGAGATCATCCAGTGACATCTGACGTCGGGCAATATTCATCGATCCACTGCTGTTTCGCCAGGCCGGAGACACCAGGGGATCTTCTTCATTAAACCGATAATTTGTAATATAAAAGGGTACCCAGCCCCCAAAGGCCGTACTAAATGTTTTGGTCGGATCCAGATCAAAATCCGGCTCATTGATTTCATTAACCACAAAATTGAGAAAAGGTGCCGTACGATTGGGGATGAGTCCCAGCCACTGATTAATGCCATTTTTATAGTTCATAGTGAATCCGAGTGCACCTCGGTTCTCGGTCCCCAGCGTACCGGGTTCCCCGGCATTCCCGATCACGACAGAGAATCCGTACCTACTGATGACTTGTTCATTGAGCCCCTCAATCGATCGATCGGAGGCGATTACCATGTCGGGATTATCGAGATCCACGATTTCCCAGCGGGCGTCCGGATCCAGATCCTGATCGGAAGGATCCGAATCTGTAAACCGGAGTAGGTAAGAGCCGTTCACCACTTCCAAAGGATTGTACACAATGACTTCGACCGGAGCCTGGCCCGGTTCATACAGAATCTCTCCGTTGAAGGTTTGATCCAGAATGGACTGACGCGTCTCTTCGGACATGCCCAGAAAATGATGGCCCGTTCCCTGTCCATCCAACCGGGTTATCTGCACGCCTTCGCCATAATTGACGTGTGTCTGTGCGTAAGTAATCGGTCGGGGCAATCCGGTGTAAACCTTGACATTTCTGCGGCCTTCCAGATAAGGCATGCGTTGTCCTACAACGGTTTTGTAATCAAAATCTTCATAATTGTTGTGGGCATAAGCCACCGCCATAAAATAATACTTCCGATGGTTGACCAGCGACCGGTCACCGCTTGCAAACTGGTCTTCGGTGACCTGGAAAGTACGGCGAATCCCGTCATTATTGCCGATGACCTTTACGGTTGGCTCATAAATCAGCTCGCCACCGACTGTGGGATGTGGGATCGGAGTCCAGTTGACAATCTGTTCGATATCGTTTTTTACATCGACCTGAAAGATCAGGCGTGCTTTTGCCGGGTTTTCCAATTCTGCCGGGGATACATCCTCTGCTGCCAGTTGATATATTTTATAGCCTTCGAACCGATAAGATTTTTCCTCGTCAGAAAGATCAGTCGGCGCCCGTAAATCGATCTCCTGATATTCTTCTTTATAGTTATTGGAATTGGCATCGTTCGTCAGTATCAGGATCAATTCCCGATCCAGTTCGACGATGTCCACATCCGGTGCATCGGGTCCATCGGTAATATCAAAGCAATTGTCGAAAAGCGCCTGTGCCGTTTCATCGGCGTACAGGAGTGGAGCGATACTGGGACAGGGATAATCAGTGATATCGGGCACCCACACTACACCTATGATCAATTCGTTCACCGCACCAGGATCCAGGCGAAATGGACCAGAAGCTTGAATCGTCCTGCGATCGCCATAGTTGAGATTGGCCGAACACATCGACCATCCGGAGGGATCATTGGGCGGTTCGGTAAAGGCATAATCGATCGGATCCCCACCGATATTGTACCCGCTTCCACCGAAAGTAAAGGGTGAGCCATCTTTCCAGGATCCGCTCATATACCGGTAATATTCGATGGCCACTTCGGGGTCGGTTTGCGCATCGGGCCATTCACCGATTCCACCATTGTTGTAATAGGTGAATGAAGACATGCCTATTTCCTCAAAATTTTCATCGAGCGGACCCCTGAAATAATCGATTCCGAGCATCGGCACGTGTTCACAATAAGTATTGACGTCGTTACATTCACAACCTGTAATACCATCCACGCGGTCTTCATTGTACACATAAGCCAGGCTTCGGGCAGTGTCACTTCCGATATAGTCATCTTGCGGGCATCCCAGATCGGGATCCACCCACATCGCAAAAAAAGTACTGTCGATACTCTGGGTGGCCCGGTTGATCAGTTTGTACCGTTGGAAAGTCATATTGTTGACCTCATCATTGGTAGCATAGGCAAAGGCCTGAACCTGCACTTCCATCTGGATCGGATTGCCCTGAGTCTGTGTATGGATGGATCCGGCATCGTTGTATATCCAGAAGATCATTTCATCGGGGTATTGTGGAATCGGGCAACCTCTGATTTCAATAATGGGATAATCCCCATCCAGGGGATCGTATGCAAAATCATTATTCCGATCGAAAAACGCCGCCAGGCCCTGGGTGGTATTGGGGAGTTTGAACCCATGTATCCGCTCAAAGTGCGGATTCCCCCGGGCTGGCCAACCCAGCACATCCTCCGGCACATCACTGGTTTCGAGGGATTCACCATTTTCCATTGCCAACTCAAAATCGCGGATAAACAGCCGTATATTTTCTCCCAGCACGCGAAAATGTTTATCCCAATCCGCGCAGGTTTCCCTGTCTACTGTGCCGGTAGCGGGTTCCAGTGGCCCCGGCCAGAAATCATTGGCGTTGGCGTTCCGGTATTGCTGAGCTGCCAGCTTTAAATTGCCGACGGGATCATAGCCGCCCAGCCAGACAGCTCCTGCAAATATCGCTGAAACCTCGGGCAGGCCGGATCCAGGTTCTACCTTGGGCACGATGTATTTTCCATCGGTCAGATCCCACCATACATCTCCTCCACCGAGCAGACGAGCCCGTACATTGTTGATACTCATATCTATTTCCGATCGCGCCGGTGCACAATCCGCCCGGTAACTAAACTCGATATTCCGCTTCTTTTTGGATTTGGCCGGTTTCTCTTTCAACCAGTCCGGGTGAATGGCATGAATGGGCGTGATGAAATATAGACTTAAAAAAATTATGGGCCATATGATGATCAGCTGTTTCCTCATTTTCAAAAATTTATCCTGCAACTCAAAAATATTCGCCGCGGTGCAAAGAAAAGATTGGGGTTGCGGGCCATCCAATGATAAGCATCGGAGTAAGCCTCTGTATTCCGTCCTTCCCCTATAACTTCCGAACCCGAATTGGCAATGTTGGCCAGACTGGCTTCTCCGTCAAAGGACTGCAGATAACCACTGTCATATGCCGACCCGGTCACCGGATATACCGCACGGGGATTGGCTGTATTGAGCAGATTCAGAACCCGCAGCGATAAATTGAGAAACAGTGGCTCTTCCTTCAATGCCGTAGGGATGGCGATGGTCTTGTCCAGTCTCAGATCGATCGTATAAGTCCAGGGCTTCCGGGCTCCGTTAAAGGAACCTGCATACCCGGTTCCGCCAAATGGGGTCGCTCTGATCCGTTGGGTGTACGGACGTCCCGACACTATAAACCCCTGAATATTGAGGCCTGTATTAGCGAGAATATCCAAATCAAATAACCGTGGGCCATTGTATGCCCGGCCACTTCCATAACGGTAATCCAGAGTGACTTTCAGGGCATGCCGTTCGTCCCGGTCGATGGGCGACAAGGTCCGAATATTTCCCCGTGTCGTCAGTCCACTCTGTGAATTGGCATCCGAACCGGTCCCGTTTGCAATCTGCAAAGTATAATTGGCCTGCAACGCCAGATTCTGACTTTGCCGCAGATGATACTCCAATGACAACCCCTTTATCGTCGCAAAATCCAGGTTCCCATAGGTGGTATATGTACTGATGGGTGAAGGAAGGTACAGATATGTCCGCTGCTGGATCATATCCCGCAATTCCTTATAGAACGCATTGATCTTCAAGGCGGACAGCGGACTGATCAATTGCTGAAAACCCACTTCATAATTGATGGTTTTTTCGGGGCGGAGGTTGGCATTATTGATCGGATTATCCTCGTCATGATTCCGGTCTTCAAAATAATACCAATTCAGCGGAGTCGTAAATCCATTGCTGGGTGGTCGCTGCACCAACACATCGTAATTAGCGAAAAAATTGGACTTCTCCGAAATGGGAAAGGAGACCGCAAACCGGGGCATCCAACTCAATGTGGGCTCATAATCTTTAAACGAGATATCCGGGTTGAATTCATCGGATTTGATATCGTTCACATTTTCCTCGTAATACTGTGGATAGACGATTTCACCACCAAAAATCACATTGCCATCGTTAGCAGGGGTTCCATTGGCAAAATACCATTGATCTCCGTCCCGGTAAGCTTTGACATTCGTGGAATTGGGCCGCTCGACGTACACCTTGAAGTCGTCCCCTATCGTACCGGGTCTTTCACCTCCAAACCGATCGTAAAAATCCCTGGCAGACATAATCGGATAAAGCGAGTAGGGATCCCGTAAGACTCGCGTATTGGCATCGTAATAATCCACCCGGAGGCCGATCCGGAAAATGATATCTTTATAAGAAAATTTATCCTGAATATACGCCGCGCCATAAATAGGTTCAAAAGCCGGATTGAGGAAAGTCCGATTCCCGTTTTCATCTCTTCCGGTAAAAAAATCATTGAAAGTGACGCCGGATGTTTCATTGCCGAGATAGTCAAAGCCATTATAGGCGATCAGGCCATTGTCATTGAGTTCCAACGGAGAAAAAAGAGATAGATCCAGGTCATCCGGATTCAGCGCATCGACATTCACATAGTCCCCGATGGCCGTCCCGGTCAACTCCCGAATTGCTTTGTAAAATTTGGCGCCGGGTAGATCCACTGTCAGCCTGGCGAATTCATCAAAAATCGCGGGGAATTGTCTTCCCTGAAACTGTCCGATAATCTGGGTAGTATCCACGCCGATAATATGTCTGTTGGCCTGTTGACGAGCCAAAAGCCACAGGCTGTAAGGGGCCACTCCCCAGCCCCTTGATTCCCGTTTTTCATAATTTACCCCAATTTCTATGGCGTGTCGACCTTTGTCTGAACCCCATGGAAACAGATCAAATTGCAAACTGGCATTGATATTGTTCCGGGTCACCTCGGATTTCAAATACTGGTTGTAAACAGCCCCGACATTATTGTAAAATCCCCATGCTGCCTCGTAATTAGAAGACAAAAATCCATTGTACGCGATGTATTGTTCAAAATTTTCCTGGTCGATGTGGTTGTTGTAATTCGCCAGAACGGGATTGTAGATTGACGGCGTAAACGGACCTTCCAATACCCGTAAGTATCCGGCATGCGCTATCCCTGCCAGGCCTTGTGAATATTCCGATTCACCCTCTACAGGTACCCAGCTGAAATCAAAAGTTCCCACATGACCATATTCAAAAAACCGGTCGCCATGCCGGTAATCCTGCTCCAGCTCATTTGAAAAATCCCGGGATCCGTTGACCACAAAAGTAGCGTTCCGTATCAGACCGTTCTGTCGCTGTAGAAACCGGTGGCGATACCTTGCATTGACACGGTAATTATGGCCTGTCATGACGGGATTGTTTTCGGCATTGAGTACGGAGAATGCTCTTCCATTGGGAAAGCGATCATATGAATCGCCGTAGTTCCCCGAAAACGTCATATCGATGTTCCTGGTCAGTCGGGCGTCCAGTTTACCGGTAAAGCTGTAGGAATGACTATTGTTATTGGAATTGGTGGAAACAAAATTAACATCGTTGTCATGCAGGAATTCTGCTCTGGAAAATAAGGTTCCCCGTATCGGTCGCAATGGATCAGCTTTGATCTCTTCCAGTATTGAAGATTTGGCTTCAATATTGGGTAACACACCCGGTCTGTCATCAAGTTGATGGAGATAGCGCCCCGCCATCCTGAATCCCAGAATGGACCGGCCCGTTTTTTTGTTTTTCCAGATGGGACCACTCAAATTCAAATTCAGTTCATTGTATCCGAAGGCATCCAGATTTTGGGAGGTTTCCGCTTCCGCACCGAATTGAAAGGTTTCAGAAGGTCCTTTTGTCGTAATAGAAATAATCCCCCCGGTCACATCCCCGTATCGGGCTTCCACCCCCCCGGTAATCACCTGCAGTTGTTCGATCTCGGTCTGGGGCACCAAACGACTGGAACTTACCCTGATCCCATCCACATAATAATCCGTGGCATTGGTCCGGGAACCGCGTATGGCCACTGATTCTCCGCTGAAGGAAGACACCCCTGATGCAGTGGCTGCCAGTGAATTGATATTTTTCATCGGCAGGTTTCGGATCTGCTCTCCCGTGACAATACCACCGGTGGTCGTGTTATCCTGCTCCACAAGTGGAACCTTATATTCCACTATAACCACTTCATCCAATATAGTACCACTTGAAATTTCGATATCCACCCGGGTGTTCTTGCCCGCCAAAAGGACTACTCCTTCAATTGTTTTGGCTTGATAACCCACATAGCTCGCATTGATATCGTAGGTGCCAGGATCGATATTGGATATTGCGTAATTGCCGTGGTCATCGGTTTCAGTACCGGTTACGAGAACACCGTTATTGAAAAGCGCCACAGTACCGAAAATAATGGGTTCGCCACTTTCCTGATCCGTGATGGTTCCTTCTACGGAGGTCTGCGACCATGCTATAGCAGGGAAGTTTATCAACAAACAGAAGAGTAGAACTCGCATCTATAATCCGGAATATTTGGTGTTCAATCTTTTATCAGGGCTAAAGATATTAATTCTTATCTTTCCCATACACAATCTCACAAATGTAAACGAATTTAACGCGACATTGAGTTAGTGGAATGCGTTAAAATCTTGTCGAGCAGAATTTTGGCCAGTTTATATTTGCTTTCTGCTGTCCATCCCGCCACGTGTGGGCTCACCTGGACCTGGGGAAATGCAAACAACCGCTCGTACATTTCTTTTTCTTCAGTAGAATAAGTTTCCGGTTTTTCATTTTCGAACACATCCAGACAGGCGCCACGAAGCTGCTTGCGGTCCAGGGCTTCTATCAGTGCTTCCGTTTCTACCACCGGACCCCGACTTGTATTCACCAATAGGGCTCCAGGCTTACATTGGTCAAAAAATGACTTATTGGCCAGATGGAGGGTTTCATAATTGAGTGGAAGATGGAGACTGATCACATCGCTCAAGCGGATGGCTGATTCGCGATCATCACATTCCTCCACCCAGGGGTAATCGCGGGCGTACCCCTCAGGTTTGTATTTATCATAGGCCTTCACCTTCACCGAAAAGCCTGCCAGCTTCCGTGCCAGGGCACTCCCCGTATGGCCGAACCCGATGATGCCGACCGTCCGGCCTTCAAGTTCGATTCCCCGATTCTTTTCCCGGTTCCATTTGAAATTTTTAACTTCTTCGTTGGCCCGGGAGAGGTGGTTGTTCCAGGCCAGGATCATGCCCATGGCGTGTTCCGCAACGGCATTACAATTTCCGCCGGGTGAATTGAATACGGCAATTTTACGTCTGGCCGTTTCTTCCTGGTCTATAATTTCCATCCCACTTCCAAGTCGGGCAACAAACTCCAGAAGGGGAGCCTGATCGAGCAGTACCGAATCTACCCGGATCTTACTATTTATAATAAGACCGTGATAGGGGGCAGCCATCGTGATCACCTTATCCAGGGAAATCCTGGGGTAATAATCCACTTCAAATCCGGCTTTTTTGAGTCCGTCCGATAATACTTTATGCACGCCATCCGTGATCAATATCTTTTTAACCATGCTATTTTTGATATTTTGTCGTCAAAATGTTCACTTGAGTATAATATTTGCATCAAACTCATCATAAATATAACCGGAGCATTGTAAATTACAAGGCTCTTACAAGGGAAGAATCGTAAAAATCGGACGGTCAGGTATGTTTCAAAGAAATAAATTTTAATGGATACATTTTGGCACAGAAAGTCATTGTCGGGCTATAACCACCTTTCGGGTATTTGGTTGTTGGCGCTTACAGCAGTTATCGCTCTTTCTCTGAATGCATGCCAGTCGTCAGGAAACGGGCCCCGATTTGGGGATCCCCGGGTAACTGCGGATATCCGTTATCTGATGTCCAATGGTGAACTGAGTGGAACATGGAGCTTTTATCAACGCAATCAGGTGGACAGTCTGGTCCCCGATGCCCGTCTCCACGAGTTCATCATCAATGGGCAAAAGGTTGTTTCCGACAAGGTGGCCAATAATTATCATATGTATATGGTAGGTGATACCCTGATCAGCCAGAATCTGAATGTACAGATTCTACCCGACAATCAGGTCATCACGATTTCTGTTCCCTTGATTCCCAGGCTGGTTTCCGACTCCCTGAAAACAGGAGAAGACTGGGTATTCTCATGGAACGACTACCCCTTCAACGAGGGCGATTCAATCACCCTCGTGCTGACGGATTCCACTAGCCAAACCGTATTGGCCAGTGATGCTGGAGAAACCGGTCAAATAACAATACCAGCCCAGCGTACAAGGATACTAGAGCCGGGACCCGGATTTTATTACATCATTTCCGCAGAAAGTCATCGTAAAAACGTGAATGATGTGGATTTTAGATACGATATAGAAGTATACTCCAGGGATTTTGAGATCCGCATTTTACCCGCCGCAGAGGACTTGTAAGAGCGGCCCTATTTATTCATTTTTATTCATTATAGCAGCGGACCTCAAACACTCTCGCCAGATCATCTCCATGGGTACTAATGACCGTGAGGCGCAGCGTATCTATACGGATCCGGTCAAACTTATGAGAAACCTTCCGGTAATAATTACCCGATGCAAATGCCGTATGAACTACCTTTCCATTCAGCAGGCCTTCGACCTTGTAATCCGAAATGGTTTCAGGCTGCGGACCCCGTACCTGGCCCTTCATGACAACCGCCTGGCCTGAAATCCGCAGAAATCGATGCAAGCCGGTATCAAAAGTCAGTTCCACCGTATTGACCTGCTGCGGGGAACTCCATTTCAATTCCAACCAGGGCTGCCCGCCATTCATCGGGGCTTGCCACTGGTGAGATTTTCCATCCTCAATATTGCGGTTGATCCCATCGATGGCTGCACTGGCCGGACCGTCGCTCGTTTCGGCTGAAGCAGTGGCCGTTGCTTTCCGGGCCAAATCATTGGGATCTTCATTAACCACATTGAGCATAGACTGATCCTGACGCAGCAGTTTTTGCTGAAAAGGCTTCAGGTAATTGGCATTCGTGGCCAATTCCCGGGCCGAAATATCTTTTTCGATGCAATAATTCATTGCCGTTCCGATCGCCTGACCCAGGGTAGAGCATTACCCCCCAGCCGGGAACGGTCCTGCATGAACACCACGGAAGAGCCATTGCGGGCTGCTGACAAAGCAGTACAGATTCCGGATATCCCACCCCCTATGACACATACATCGACATCCAGTTCTGTCGTCCGATAAGCATCCAATCCTGTGGCATGCACTTTATTTTCTATCATTTCACGGCAAAGATTTCCCATACAAACCGGCGACTGGAGTCTGGCAGTATAGTACTGCGGAATCTGGTCTTC
>CBFGVZ010000102.1:0-12718 GCA_965652315.1 uncultured Saprospiraceae bacterium
GGTAATCTGGATAGCGATACCAGTTTTACGCTTCATCAGCCCTAGTTTGATGGATTTCGTCACCGATTTCTCTAAGCAATAAGTTTTGTGGCAGATATCGTAACCAGTAACTATCTTCAATTATTGTAACAATGTTTCTATCCTAATTACCAACCATAAGATTTGAAATATCCACCTCATCTCCCATTTCTTGTTGCAGTTCTATCATTTCTCCCAGCATCTTTTCTATCGTACCCTGGTAATCCTTTTCTTCCGCCAAATCATTCATTTCATTTGGGTCCTCAGCCACATTAAACAATCGGATTTTATTTATTTTTGGATAAACAATCAGTTTATAGTCATCTTTTTTAATCATTCGTTGTAGGTTGATGTAAGCGCCGTAAATACGGTCATAATGACTTTCCTGATCAGGCGATTCAACGATGTCCAAAAAGCTTCTAAACTCTACATAATCCGGTTTGGTAATACCGGCTAAATCCAGAGAAGTGGCCATAATATCCTGCAAATAAACTTCCTGTGTCCGCAATTGTCCTTTAGGAATATTTGGTCCTACAACCAACAGCGGGACACGGACACTGTGGTCATACATATTTTGTTTTCCGATCAGCCCGTGATGACCTACTGATAATCCATGGTCCGCAGTGAAAAAGATATACGTGCTTTCCATTTGACCTGTCTCCTCCAGGGCATTCAGGATTTTGCCTATTTGCGTATCCAGGTGCGATATAATAGAATAATATTCCTGCCGGTGTTTTTGAACGGCATATTGTGTTCGGGGAAAAGGTGCCAGGGCTTCGTCCCGCAAACCCGGGCCAACTCCGATCGCATCCTTGTACGGATATTCCGGAAGATAATTTTCAGGAACCGGTATATCATCTACGTTGTATAGATCCTGATACTCCTGGGGAGACTGCCGGGGATCGTGCGGTGCATTAAAGGCCAAATACATAAAAAATGGATTGGATTTTTGGGAAGAAGAATTTAGAAATTCAAGGGCATCGTCTTTCACTACTTCACTCCAATGTTTGCCTCCTTCCCAAAATCCACCAAAACTTGTATCCGTTGGATCCCACGAATTGTCATCACGCGACAATGGCCGGTTGTATCCCACCGGCATAGCAGCAGCCACATCCTCGCCATTGTGGATAGCTTCGCTGACCTTTCGGCCACCACCCTTCCCCCAGGCGTCGGCCGGCATTCCGGGACGAATGTGCTTTGCCGTTTGAAAAACATAATCCGCTGGTGCTTGTACGTGCCATTTTCCCGTCATATATGTATCGTATCCAGCGCTTTCCATCAGTTTTCCCCATGTCTGATTCATGGCAATGCTATCTTTGTTTTTCCATTTGTCGGCTATTGCTTTTGCCCGCCACAAATACCTCCCCGATATAATCATTGAACGGGAAGCTACACAAATGGCGCCATTCCATCCCCCCATGTTGTAGGCATGGGTAAACGTCGTTCCGCCCTTGACTAATCGATCCAGATTCGGGGTATGAATGATGTCATTCCCCAGTGCGCCTATTGCTTCATAGGTCATATCATCCGCAAAAATGAATACGATATTAGGTAAATCATTGGTCTTTGTCCCTTGTTGGGGTTCCGTACCATTACAAGAAAATAACAGAATCACACAAAAAGTAATAATTGTTCTCATTTCAAAAGTATATTGGCTAAATTAAAATTATCGATTGCTAGAAAAACACTTTGGATCAGGTGATTCAGGAAGTGATTTCTTCCACCTATCAATTTTTCCCAAGAGTTTTGTCACAATTGCTTTTTCCCTTTTCGATTGATTTTCCCCTTCGGTTGGAAACTTTTCCATATTATATAATTCCACCCGGATTCCATCACTGGAAGCTAAAAGTTTCCAATTCCCATCACGAATCGCTATCCGCGGCCAATTGTAACCACTTTCAGAACCAGACCATTTCCAGAATATAGGCCTTTTTCTTTCAAAACTTTGATTCCACAATGCCTGAGATATATTTTCTCCATCGATGTTATGGCCATTTGGAATCTCAATGCCTGCTAATGCAAGCAAGGTAGGATAGAGGTCCACACTCGTAATCACTGAAGAACTATCAATTCTGTTCTCTGGTATATTCCCTGGCCAGGAAATGATAAAAGGGACTCTAATTCCACCTTCGTATAAAGATCGTTTTCTTCCGATATAAGGACCTGCCGAACCAACGGAATATTTTCTTCCCAACCCAGGGCCTGTAGAAGCATCTTTCATTCTTGCATTAGTTTCCACACTACTTTCCGGACCGTTGTCAGAAGAAAAAATGATTATAGAATTTTCCCGTAAATCCAATTCATCCACCGTCTTAATAAGCCTCCCTATCTCTGCATCAGCCTCAGCAACAACTGCCGCATACACCCTCTCTGAATACTCCAGGTGTATAAACTGATCCATGTACTTTTTCTTTGGGTAATGGGGTGTATGAGTTTCATGGATCCAAACATTTAGAAAAAAAGGGTGGTCTTTGTTTTCGCGGATAAATTTTGACGCTTCCCGGCAAACATCAGAAGTCTTGATCTGATCTCCCGGACCATTAAATACCATTGCCTTGTCATATCCATAAGCTGTGGGCATTGGAGCATCCTTAATATGGACATTAGTCAAATGCCATTTCCCAAAATGACCCGTTTTATAACCATTTTTTTGCAACACTTTTGGTAAATGCGGTAGGTCTGGATCCAACCAATCGGGCATATTATTCATTTCATGGAATTCAGAGGATGCAAAATGCCTACTAATAGAATACCTGTTGGGAAAATTTCCTGTCATAATTGCAACCCGACTAGGCGAACATACCGGACTAGCCACAGTAAATTGATAAAACTCTGTACCCTCACGGGCCAATCTATCCAAATTTGGAGTTTTCGCAATCGAACTATTGTGAATACTTAGGTCTCCCCATCCCCAATCATCTGCAAATATAAATATTATGTTTGGCTTATTTTCTGTTTGATTAAAAACGGGTCCAAAACAAATCACAACGAAAAGTATAACCAAAAATAGCTTCATAAATTTATGGTTGAGAAAATCATCAGTAGTCTTCTCCCTTAGCACTATTTTCCAGAGAAATGGACCAGCTTTTCCATCTCGATACTAAATTTGCTTTGAAATTTGCTTTTTTAGGGGATAAGTCTTCATCTTCATCCGGATCATTTATAAGATCATACATAGAAAATGTCTGCCCATTATCATCGCTGTATATTTTATACTGATTCCCTATCAATGCAGCCTGATTTTCGATCCGGAAGGCTAAATATCTTTCTGTAGCTTGCTCATTTATGATCTCCAGAAGGTTTTGACCGTCATAAGGCCGGTTATACTTTCCTATATCGACCCCAATAATATGAGCAATTGTCGGGAAATAATCAGAGGTGAAACAGGGAACTTCTACTGTAGTTCCAGGTGATATTTGTCCCGGCCATTCCATGATGCCCGGAACGCGAATACCCCCCTCATGTAAACTTCTCTTCCGGCCCCGTAATCCTTTTGTACTACCACGTGTCCGACCTACATGTGAATTTTCACCTTCCGGTCCGTTGTCACTTGTAAAAAACAAAACAGTGTTTTTCTCTATTCCCAAATCAATTAAGTGATTCCGTAAACGTCCAACCTGCTCATCCATGGCCGTAATGCATCCGAAATAATGTTGCTCATCTTCAGATAAATGACTATACATTTTCCGATATTTCTGACCCGTCAATACCGGCAAATGAGGAGTATGAAACCATACAACACTTAAAAAAGGTTTCCCTTTTTCCACAGCTTGATCTATAAAAGGGATTACCCGGTCCATGATTACCCTGGAATCGTCGCCTTCCAGATTTTCTGTGGCCTTTACTCCCGGCCCAGTCCAATACGCTGTACCATAGTACTCCCCTTCTACCTGGGATTTAATCACTCCCCCTGAATGAAATGGAGGAGTCACCATTGGATCCCAGGTTGGCACCTTAGATTCGGTCACAAAGCACTCGTCAAAACCATTTTCCCAGGGAGGTGAATAATGTTTAATTTGATTCGGTCGACCACCTCTGTTGGCGTCTAATTCTGTTTCAGTCAAGGTTCCTAAGTGCCATTTCCCAAAATGTCCTGTCGTATATCCTACCTCTTTTACCATTTCCGCTAATGTGATTTCTTCCGGTAGGATGTGTCCACAATTCGCATAACAAATACCATATCGTAATGGATGACGACCCGTAATGACGCTACCACGAGTAGGTGAACAAACCGCAGAAGCTGCATAAAACCGGGTAAACTCCACCCCATTGGACACCATTGCATCCAAATTCGGGGTCTTCAGAAGCGGGTGTCCATTATAGCCGGTATCTCCCCAACCCTGGTCATCCGTCATTATCAAAATGATATTTGGAGATTGGTTTTGGGCGTTGAGCTCTGATATAAATAACAAACACGATGCAATAATTGTGAAATAATATGCGTAAGGATTACATTTAAATGTGCTATTCATGAATGTTGATTTTATTCATTATTCAAATGAAGATATTTGTCCTCTCCGATCAAAGGCCCTAATTGATTAGCTCTATGAATGCTTCCTTGAGCCATTGATTTCAATTCTTGATATGGGATATCATAAAAAGAACCCTCCAGTTTTTTATAATCAGGATGCTGATCTTCCTCCGGTATATCTAATAAAAATTCATGTACTTGTTTTTTTATATTATCTACGTTTCTTCCATCAGTACCCACGATATTGGTAGATTCATAAGGATCGGTGGATAAATCATATATTTTTTGAATTTGCCTTAAGGTATCTATGTAAACTTTATACCGGGCATTCCGTAATATCCTATCCCTAAATACAAAACAGTTCCTGACCCTGTCATTTTTATCAATATAAGCCGGATGACTCCCCATCGACAACACCCATCTCTTCTGTACAGACTTGGGCCTTCCATTTAAAATCGATGCAAAGGATTTTCCATCTATCGCATATTCACCAACTGGTTCATTAGTCTCGCTTAACTCCAACAAAGTAGGAAATATGTCCGTGAAATCCACCAATGCATCAGTAACCTGTCCTTTTTTTATCACACCAGGATTATTGATAATAAAAGGTGCATTTATACCATTTTCGGTGAGGTAAGTTTTACCGCCAATAATGAATTCACCTTTTCTTCGACCTGCTATCGCTGGCGAAGTTCCATTATCTGTCGTAAAAATAACGTAAGTATTATCACGGATTTGCAAGTTATCCAACGCTTTAATTATTTTTCCAACAATAAAATCCGTATACCGAACCATCGCTTTGTGTTTTTCAATTTTTGATTTTACATCAGGTTGGTGCGGTGTATGAACAAACGGAGCATGCGTGAGGACCATGGGATAATACACCAGAAAAGGTTGATCCGTATTTTTACTTATAAAATCGATGGCAAAGTCTGAGAATAAATCGGGGCCAAATTTCCCCGTATACGTTTTACTACCCTCTTTTGAATGAATATACGGATCCCAATACCGCTTATTACTGATTTCTACATTTCCCCCTTCCCCACCGGTCCACATAAAATATTCATCAAATCCGGCATTAACCATAGCCTCTGGCTCCAATCTAAAATCATTAATTTGCCATTTTCCGACAGCACAGGTTTTATATCCCGCCTTTCTCATTTCTTTTGCAAAAACTGGATATTTATCCGGATCAAACCGCGCTCCATGTCCCCACCTCGGAACATCATAATGATTAATCCATCCATTATTATACGGATATTGTCCAGTCAGCAAAGCCACTCTACTTGGCGTGCATTGGGGCATGGAATAGGCGTTTTCAAAACGGATTCCCGAATCAGACAATCTATCAATTTCAGGTGTTTCGATATCTTCCGCTCCGTAAGCCCCTATCCATTCTTTACCAAGGTCATCAACTAAAATGATGACAAAGTTTGGTTTCGAGTTCGCCATTACCTGTTTACATCCTCCCAGAATGACTATCCCAATCAACCAAACAATTACACGTTTAAAATCAACAGTTTTCATATGAATAATTATTAATTATTACCATCCCGGATTTTGCGAGATATTGGGATTTGCATCTAAAATAGACTGTCTAATAGGAAGGAGATAAAATTTATCTTGCCATATCCTATTGTATTCTTCTCCATCGGGTTTGAACTTGGGTCCTTCTAAATCACCTGGCAATTCTGTGCTCTCAGGAATCCCGTAAACTTGCCCTATCACCTGATCTCCTAATTTATACCTCCAGATATCAAACCACCGTTGAGGCCCCTCTCCTGCAAATTCATACCGTCTTTCCAAAAGTATCGCATCTATCATCGCATTGCCGGTAGTCCCCCGGGTAATTGTAGGTAATCCAATATCTGCATACAAAGGCATGCCCACCCGCGCGCGGACCCGATCCAAATATTCGAGTGCTTTTTCATCATTGCCACGGGCTGCTAAAGCTTCGGCATACATCAATAGTATCTCGGAATATCTGATAATTTTGTAATCAGAATACCCCTGGTCCAATGCCTGAAGTTCGTAATCCAAATACTTTTTAAAACCATAGCCGGTGGGATTTGAAGGAGTGGTGATATCATCTGTATTCGGCGGTATTGCCGGATGAGGTTGGTATACATAAGTATTAGTAGGATCACCTTTTGCCGGTAGTTCATCTCCTGGTAGTATAACTGAAATTCGGAGCCGTGGATCCCTGTTTTCTCCAGGATTTGCAGGGTCATATTCCGGATCATCTTTAGGAAATAAACCATTAATTGTTTGAACTTCTTCAATAAAATTTGAGGTATATCCGGGACGGTTTTGGTTATTGCCATATTGTGCCGCAGGTCCCCGCCAGGAACCTTTCGGTGCAATCCGCCTCGCCAGGGGTTGAGTCCTCAATTCCGGAATAAATATATTAGATAATATTGTCTCGGAGGACACCAAATCAGAAATGGAATTGAATTGAGCCGCAAAACCCTCAATACCATCCGCTAATTTGAACTGATTGCTATTAATAATCTCTGCACACGCATCCTCAGCAGCTTTGTACATACCCATCACATCATCATTCCAGCCAATGGCATTTAAATGAGCTCTTGCCTTCAGGGCCAGCACAGCCCATTTCGTAAATCTCCCGATATCATTCCCTTCAAATTGTTCCGGCAAAATGGATGCAATTTCATCCAATTCCGAAATGATCCACTTAAAAACCTCATTTCTCGAATTACGCGCAGGCAGTTCGTCTGCGGGTATAACCTCAGTGATCAATGCCACATCCCCGTATGCAAAAACCATACGCTCATATAACCAGGCCCGCATAAACCTGGCTTCCGCCCCATGTCTTTCACGCAGGCTTTCATCGTCGTATTTCGCATCAGGCAAGGCTTCCAGGAAAAAGTTAATATCCGCAATTTCATCATATTTATAAAAATCATCCAGAACATAAGTATTTCCAGGTTGACTAACGGTAAGCCAGCTAAAATCAGATCCCATTCGACCTTGTGTATTAATGTTTCTATGGATAGCATCGTCTGTCCAAAAATAGGGAACTAATTCCCCTTCATCCTCCAAATCAGGAAATGGAAGAAAAGTATAGATTTGGTTGAGAGCAAAGTTCATATCAGCCTGTGTCTTAAATACTGATTCAGATGAAAGTTCATCTAAGTCCGAAACATTTAAAAAATCAGTACAACTACTGAGCAGTAAAATCAGGGGAATATATAGAGGTAATATTAATTTTTTCATATCTGTGTCCTTTTTTAGAATTTTACATTGATACCAGCAGAAAACGTCAGGGGTAATGGATAAGCTACAGAACCCACTCCTAATTCAGGATCCCAATTGTATTTGGCTACCGGGCTATTGGTCCATATTGTTCCCAGATTTTCAAAAGATACTAGCAACCCCAGACCTTTTACGATTCTTAATCGATCTATTATATGATTTGAAAAATCATATGACAAGGTGATATTTTGCAATTTGATAAATTCATTGTCAAATATGAGGTGAGAAACCTCGGAGCTGTATCCTTGTATTCCATTGCCTTGTGGGACAGGGAAAAATGCATTCTGATTATCAGGACGCCAATAATTCAGTTGATAAATAAAAGCATTTGTTCCATTCAAAAACGGTTCATGAGCATCAGCACCGTTCCACCACTGATTCCTGTCAAACGCTCCGTAAAATCTCGCAACTAAAGAAAATCTTTTGAAACTTGCTCCAAGACTCAATCCAAAATTTAAATTTGTTGCACTATTCCTTTCCAGAATCACTCTATCCGCTCCATTTATTACACCATCCCCGACATCAGGCCGACCATCCCCATCGGTGTCTATAGTTGGTTGGTCAATGTATTTAAATCCACCTACATAGGCACCTCCAACATTACTTTGATCAATTAGAGTCTCGCCATCTGGACCAACATGATTTTCTATTTCTGCCTGACTATTAAAAAAGCCATCGGTTTCAAAACCAAAGCGATTGTTAATGCTTTGTCCCACAGCAAAATTTGGAAAAGACCTTCCTGCCAGGTCTGTTATTTCGTTGTCATAGCTTGTTAAATTGCTAGATATCGTATAATTCAATTCACCGATACTATTCCTATGGGACAACATAATTTCCCATCCCCAGCTTTTTACTGCGTACAAGTTGGCAGGAACATTTCCAAAACCAAACTCGACAGGAGTGATGACTTCATCCAGGATATCCTTCCGATGTGTTATAAAGTATTCCGGAACAATTTGCAGTTTTCCACTCCAAAGTGAAATATCTGTTCCTATATTAAATGTTGTAGATGTTTCCCATTTCAAATTGCGGCTTGCCGGAGCACTTAAAGACAAACTGGGTTGAATAACGCCCCCTAATGGATACCCTGTATTGTTCAGGTTCACTAATTGTATCACCCGCCGACCTACACCTGAATCATCACCTGCACGACCGTAGGAAGCTCTAAGTTTAAATTTATCCAAAAAACGAGCGCGATTTAAAAATGGTTCTTCAGCAATATTCCAACCCAGGGCGATGGCCGGGAAAAATGCCCATTGATTATTTTCTAAAAAATTTGAACTTCCATCTCTTCTAAAACTAACTTCTGCTAAATACTTTCCCCGATAATCATAGTTTAATCTTCCAAAAAAAGAAAGCGTTCTAGCATTTCCACCACGGCTCGAATTATTTCCAATACCACCACCCAATTGGTTATCAATTCTTTGACCAAGGGATAAATCGACTAAATTGTCCAATAAGAATCCTTGTCGCGCAGTTTCAAAGGCCCCATTCTCGCCTTGCTCAGATTGAAAACCCAATAAAACCTCAACATTATGGCTACGAAAACTTTTATCATAGTTGAGTGTCGATAAGGATCTTAAAGTATAGCCATTGAACGAATAAAGATATACGCTCCTGGAATCCGGGCTACCGAAAGAATAAATTCTATTGGGTGATTCAGGATTTGTATAAGAGTCTGGATCACTCAGGTTCAAAGCCACATAATCGTATACATTATTCCAGTCCCGTTGGTTTTGATTGGTTTTTATTATCGAGACTTTCTGTTCAATATTCAAACCTTTAAGAGGACTTAAACGAATAAAGCCCTGTACATTATAGACATCTCGAATCTGTTTATTATATGATCCTGAAGCAGCCTGAGCAATAGGATTAGGATTTCCCGGGCTTCCTTTATCGACCCACAACCCATCCTCTGTCTTTACAGGGAAGAAAGGAGACCCCAACAAACCATTTCCCCCATCAGCCGGTGTGGAAGTTGTAACACGATTGGATATTAGTGCATTGGTGCCAATTCTAAACCAATCATTTATATCGCTTTCAATTTTCAACCTTAAATTGATCCGTTTAAAATCATCCGCACCTATTACCAGCCCTTTTTGATTTAGAAAACTGGTATTGATTAAATATCTGGTGTTGCCAGTTCCGCCTTTTATTGCAAGATTGTGTGATTGTTGACCGGCCTGACTATCATAGAGCTCTTTTGGCCATACGGTTTCTGGATAAAACCCCTGTCTGGCTCGTTCAATGTCTTCCAAACTGTATGGTGCGCTAGAATTTCCGCCACCATCAGGAGCACCGGTAACGGCTATATTTTCAAATTCCATTAACTCCGAAGAATTGAGGGTCCCCGGCAAATCCGAAGGAGTTTGTATTGAAAAACTGTTGGTATAACTGACTTCAAATCCTTCTTTTTTGTTGGCATCAATAGTAGTAACCAACATCACTCCATTTGCCCCTCTTGCACCATATATAGCGACCGCTGCTGCATCCTTCAATATACTGACATTTTCTACCGACTGAGGATCCAGATCACTCAGTGATCCTTCAAACCCATCAATGATCACAAGTATATTTGAATTGTTCAAAGTACTCGGCCCTCTGATTGAAAAGCCAGGCGCGCTTCCCGGCCTGCCCGTACTATTCAATCCTCTTAGTCCCGGCAATGAACCGACAAGTGCAGACTGGATACTCGTGACAGACCGCTTATCGACTGCCAGTTCTTCCCCTGAAACCTGCGAAACAGAACTGGCCACTTTCGAAGATTCCTGTGTCCCATACCCCACCACTACTAATTCCTCCAATTTTGCGACATCTTCCGCCATGGTCACTTCAATATGGGCACGGCCCTCTACCGGAACCTCCATCGGTTGATATCCGACGTACGATAGTATAAGTACTGCATGCTCCGCCACATCCAATAACTCAAATCGCCCGTCAAAATCGGTAGCAGTCCCTTGATTTGTCCCTTTCACTTGTATGTTTACCCCTATAAGTGGTTCCCCCGATTCATCTTTTACCGTCCCTGTGGTAGTATCTGCGGGCACAGTGGAGGGATAGGTTATAAAATCCTTAGGACGGAGGAAATCTGTTATACGAACCATCTTTTTCTTCCGTAATATAATGGTATTATTCTCTATGAGATAGGTAAAGGGCTGATCGGCCAGACAAAGGTCCAGTACCTCCAGTACCGGTAACCCCGAAACGTGCAAAGTCACCGGCCTGGATTGTTTGATCAATTCCGTAGTATAGATAAAATCGTAACCACTTTGTTCTCTGATTTGCTGGAACACCTCTTTCAGTGGTGCCCTATCTACAGATAGTGATATATCCTGCCCCCATCCAGTGGCTTTGACCTGTAGGATACCCAGAATGATCAGCAGAAAAGTCAATTTCATGATCCGGTAAATTTTTGGATATAAAAGAAGGGGCAGTCGTGAATTCATTTTTTCATTCACAATCCTATTTTCCATATCTTTGTTTTTTATGGGTGATATAATTCATTTTTTTTTCGACCATTAATCTTCCCGATTGCACTCGGGGATATTGAAATGTATTTAAAGTCACTCGGGTGGCTGATTTGACCATCAGTCACCTTTTTTTTGACAACTCGTTACTTTATTTTTCCCATACGCTCACTTTTCTTCCTTCAATTTGAAAATTTACTTCACCGGTCAGTTCCAGAATGCGTAGGACTTCCGATATATTCCTGGATCGGGAAATCTGACCACCAAACCGGGATTCCGGAACCCTATCCAGATATTCTACTTCGATATCATACCAGCGTGAAAGTTGATTCATAATATCCTGAATGGAATCATCTGCAAACTGAAAGTAACCGTTTTTCCAGGCTATGATCTTACCGACGTTGACATCCCGGATACGCTGAATGTGCCCGTTTTCTTCAACCTTAGATTGCTCGCCCGGCGAAAGAGTAGTACTCGTCTCTGGGGTTTTCACTTTGACTTTGCCTTCGACCAGGGTGGTTTCGATCGCTTCCTGATCAGGGTATGCTTTTATGTTAAACCGGGTACCGAGTACTTCAATGGTCTGATTGGCTGTACGAACTAAAAATGGTATTTTATCTCCGTTGGCCGTCCGTTGCTCAGCCACCTCAAAATAAACTTCACCTGTGACCTCAACACTTCTTTTGTCCGCATCAAAAATTCGAGGAACCCGGATGGCAGACATAGAGTTAAGCCAAACCCTGCTACCATCAGGTAATGTGACCTGGTATTCTCCCCCGATAGGAGTTGAAATGGTGTGATAAACATCCGCTCCGAATCCAGATTCCTGGTCCGCGGTAAACTTATATGCTATCCGGCCATCTCCTGTTTTGGTGATCTGCAAACCATCGTCCAAATCCAACTGTCCTTCAGCAAGGTCATCGAGGATGATAGTCTGGCCGCCGGACAATGTCAGAGTAGCTTGTTCTCTCCCTGGAAGAATATCATCACCAAATTGACTTGTAATGAGCTCTGGTGAAATCATTCGTGTTTCCGAAATCTTATCGAGCGTATACCAGGCTCCAGCAAAGGCCAACAAAAGCATACTGGCCACTATCGCCAGTTCTTTCCATTTATTAAGACGAACGGTTTTTCCGGAATCGGAAAGCAGATTGATCCTGCGTTCTATCCTATTCTCCAGATCTGGTAATCTGATTATCCGCTCCGTTTTTTGTAATATAATTTCCTGATATTGATCCAATATCTTCCGGTATTCTTTTTCGTCGAGTGAATCCAGCCAGGCAGAAAAAATCAATCGTTCTGACTCAGTTACCTGGTTAGTAGCCAATCTTTGGAGTATATCATCGATGTCTTTTTGATCTTTAAAAGGCATGATCTGGCGGTTGATTCACTTTAAAGACTGTTGCCAAACCAAAAAGTACACCTCGAAAAATGGAATTTTTCAAAAATTATGGGAGGATCCTTTAAATACGTGGGTCATATTGAT
>CBFGVZ010000103.1:0-12700 GCA_965652315.1 uncultured Saprospiraceae bacterium
TAGAAATCCGGATTGCGGATTTCTCGACCAGTAGCAATTGTTCATTGACCTGTTTTTTAAATTATTCTCTTAACTTTATCCCCTATTAGAATCAAAAACAGGATACCAGATGACCGATTTTTTTGATCACCTGATGCACGAATTTGAATTGCCATTGCAAAATCCTGTTTTGGTATTCTCCCTGGTGTTATTTATTATTTTGTTGTCGCCCATATTGCTCCGGCGACTCAATATACCCGGTATTATCGGGCTCATCATCTCCGGAGTGGTGATTGGACCACATGGGTTCAACATCCTGGAGAACAACGCGGCGGTCGATCTTTTTTCTACCATAGGCCTGCTTTATATCATGTTTATAGCGGGGCTCGAGCTCGATCTCAATGAATTCAAATCCAACCGGAACAAAAGCCTGGCCTTTGGATTTTTCACCTTTGTCATTCCACTGGCTCTGGGGTATCCGGTAGTGCGATATCTGCTCGGTTACGACTTCAATGCGGCTTTTCTTACAGCCAGTATGTTTGCCACACATACCCTGGTAGCCTACCCCATCGTCAGTAAACTGGGGGTATCGAAAAATCAAGCTGTCGCCATTACGGTAGGGGGAACCATCCTGACCGATACAGCCGTTTTAATTATCCTGGCGGTGATTATTGGAAATGCTGAGGGGAGCCTGAATCAGGATTTCTGGATAAGGCTGGGCGTTTCGCTGACCATCTTTTCGGCCATTATGTTCCTCATCATTCCCCGGATTGCCAAGTGGTTTTTTGCCAAGCTGGAAAGTGAGAAACATTCGCACTATATATTTGTATTGTCGATTGTATTCCTCGCAGCATTCCTGGCTGAAGTGGCTGGAGTGGAGTCCATCATTGGTGCTTTCGTGGCAGGGCTGGCCCTGAATAAACTTATCCCGCATTCGTCTGCTCTGATGAATCGAATCGAATTCATTGGAAACTCGCTCTTTATTCCATTTTTCCTGATCAGCGTGGGGATGCTGGTGGATATCAGTGTGATCCTGAGCGGACCCTGGGCGATCATTATTGCAATAACATTGACCATCGTAGCGATGGCCGGTAAATGGCTCGCAGCTTTCTTTACGCAAAAAGTATTTAAGTACTCCAATGCACAGCGCGATCTCATTTTCGGATTGAGTGGTGCGCATGCTGCGGCTACCCTGGCCGTAATCCTCGTGGGGTACCGGGCGGATATTCTCGATGAAAACATCCTCAACGGAACCATTATTCTGATCCTGATCACATGCATCATTGTCTCCTTTGTCACGGAGAAAGCTGCCAAATCCATAATCATCGAAACCGAGGAAGATACCAGTGCATTATCTACGACAAATGGCAATGCAAGTGAGCACATTTTGTTGCCTATTGCCAATATCGCATCAATTGAAAAACTGCTCGAACTGGCCATCTTTATCAAGAGCAAAAAATCTACTAATCCTGTGTCCATACTGTCGGTGGTATCGAACAATGACGAGGCGGAAGTCAACATTCTCAAAGCCCGAAACAAACTGGAAGAGTTTGTCCGGCAGGGATCAGCCTCTGAGACCAACGTGAATATCATTACGACGATCGATCACAACATCGCCAGTGGGATCGGCCGGATTGCCCGCGAGAATATGTCTAATATTATAATTCTGGGATGGCCGCAGCGGGTTGGCTTTTTTGACAAACTGATCGGTGAGAAAATTGACCGCATCCTTCACAATACAGATAAGACCGTATTTATCTGTCACTTTGAAAAACCTCTGGTATTGCATAAGCGGATCGTGATCATTGCACCACCGCTGGCCGAACATGAAAATGGTTTTAGCCATTGGTTCTCCAAAATGGCTAAACTAGCCCAGGAGTTGAGCATTGGCATCGTGCTTTACTGCAATGAGTTGACCCAGAAGTCAGTGGAGAAATTGTATAAGGAAGCCAAACTGACCGCTTCAATTTCCGTGGAGAATTTCGTGGAGTGGGATGATTTTCTGGTGTTGTCCAAGAACTTCAAGGAAGATGATCTGCTCGTGCTGGTCTCTGCCCGCCGCGGGTCTGCTTCCCATATGGGCGTGTTGGACAATCTGCCTCACAAAATGGAACGACACTTTGCGTCGAATAGCCGCCTGGTGATCTATCCCCAACAATTTGATGATAGCATCAGTCCCGATTTTACCGATATCACCACAGAACCACTGAGCAAGGGGATCGAAACCGTGCAACAGATCGGAAAAGATGTGGGGACTTTGTTTACCTCACAGTCCGGCAATTTTACTTTTGAAGAAGACCAGGTACAGCGCCGATTTTTACCGTGGCTACTTGTAGTGGTGATCTGGTTTATTGCCCTTTGGCAAATTTCAAATAACGATTTATCCGAAGAGAACCTGATATTTGATACCATACTCCTTCTTGTTATTCCCCTGATTATGACTCTGGCGTTGTTCCTGTTCAAATTGTCCATCAGGATTACCGATAATGAGCTTATGGTGCGCATGCTGCCTTTTCAGTGGAAATTTCACCGGATCAAACTCGATGACATCCGGGGAGCTACTATTATGGAATATAATACAGGCCGCTTGTTCCAGGCGTGGGGATACGGTTTCCTGCGCAATGGGAAGTACAAGTCCTACACTGTCCGAGGGTATTTTGGAGTGGAAGTGACACGTAAAGATGGCAGCCGGATCTTTATCGGCACCCAACGGCCCAACAGGTTGATGAAGCTTTTGACAGCCGATATCGAGAAATCGAACACCAAATGAGGATGATCTCTGATGACTGCTGGGTTGTTTTGCCAACCCTTTAAAACAAACTAAAGACACAGGTTCATTCGGCCCATCATCAAAGAGGGCTTGAGCATCTTGGGTTTTCGACTACATTCGGTCAGGCCTCGACTCTTTTAAAGCAATTACCATGCATAATCCGGGTTAACTGATCTCCCATTTCCTGAAAATTTTATCTCTCTTTTGAATTTGAGTCAATAATTAACCATATATTTTATTTTTACCTAAAGTTGCTTTCATGCTTTGATACACAGATTGTAATAAATAGTAATAGTTAGTTATTTGTATTTATAAATTTTTCAATTTCCTTTTTTTGATCTCTTTTAGTGGTTAAATTTCTTATGAATATTTTGTTTGCTTTTGGTCGGTTGAAATAATGTACTATATTAGTCCGGTCTTAACAAATATATGATGTGTGTATGGGGATGGATCAGTAATTCACTATATCCATATATGTATCGTATTTTCTTAACGAAAAATACTTTTAAAACCAGCTTTTATGAAAGAAAATGAGACCCTCCATTTATGCCTGTTTTACCCATTTCACTGGAAGATCCGGCGCATTTTGCGGTTAATTCTGTTGCTATTCCTACCCATTTCACTTTTTAGTCAATCCACCGTTACCGGAACCATTTCTGATAGCGAAGGAGAAGCTCTGATCGCAGTCAATGTGCAGGTGAAAGGCACCAATATCGGTGCGGCTTCTGATTTTGATGGGAAATATGTCCTGGAAAATTGCCCGGAGGAAGGGGTTATCGTAGTGTCCTACATCGGTTATCAGACCCGGGAAGTACCCATCGAAGGACGCAACTCGATCGACATTGTACTGTCCTCTGATGCCCAGTTGCTCGATGAAGTGGTAGTCGTAGGTTACGGTTCGTCCCGCAAACAGGATCTGACGGGTGCTATCGTTAATGTAAGGGCAGAGGAGATCGCGAAATTTCAACCATCCAATGTGCAGGAAATGCTGCGGTCATCTGTACCCGGCCTAAAGGTCGGTTACAGCACCAGCGCCAAAAATACTCCCGATTTTGAAATCCGGGGAGACAACACCATCAAAGCGGATGACGATACGGAGCGGTCTGCCAACCGGCCACTGATCGTGCTGGATGGCGTTATTTTCAACGGCGATCTGGCTGAAATTAACGTGAATGATATTGCCAGTATTGATGTGCTCAAGGATGCCAGCGCTGCATCTATATACGGTTCAAGGGCTTCTAATGGCGTGATTATGGTCACTACCAAAAAAGGGAGTACGGTCAAGCCATCTATCCAGGCTAGTGTGAAAATGGGCGTCGTCACCGGCGCCAGACGGATCCAGACTTTTAAGGCCGGCGATGAAGTCATGACCTGGCTGACTGATCTGAACGAATCCATCAACAGTTTGTCTCAGGAACCCTGGTCCAAATACGATGATTACAACAAGCTCGACCCCCAATACCAGGATGACTGGCTGGTGGCGAATGGTATCCCCGGTGAGACCGACCCCGAGGTCATAACGACCGCCTGGCTCGATGCCTTCGGATTTGAGACCAATGAAAAAGAAAATTACCTGCTCGGAAGAGGATTTGACTGGCAGGATTGGCTTTTTCAGACCGGACTTCGTCAGGATTACGATCTGAGCGTGTCTGGTCGTAATAACAATATTACCTATTATTGGTCCGTGGGTTATCTAAACAACGAATCGGTCCGGATCGATGAAAAATTCTCGACGGTGACTTCCAGACTGAATTTTGACATCCGGGCCACCAGCTTCCTCAATCTCGGCATCAACGCCAATTTTGCGTATCAGGATGAGGGAAACAGTCCGATCGGTAATGGGGGTTATCGGACCGCCTCCCCTTACGATGCCCCGTGGGAAAATATCGTATTCAACGAGGACATTCCGGAAATCGGTGACCTTCCCAACCGATACCCAAGGGAATATATCAAGACCGCAGGTGCGGGCTCCAATCGTGGCAATCCCTATCTGGATCCCGCATATTTGACCCGGAAATATGACCGATACCGGATTTTTCCTACGATGTATGCCAAATTGTCGCTACCATTTGGTATACAGTTTACGTCCAATCTGACGACCCGGATGGATTTCTATGACAGGCTTGAATATGAAGACAGCGCCAATCCCAACTGGAACCATGGTGGATATGCCCGCAGACAGGGGAATAAAACCTTTGAATGGCAGTCCGACAATATCCTGAACTGGAATAGGGAATTCGGCGAACACCGGCTGGATTTCACTGGCCTGATCAACGCTGAAAGTCGGAAGTCCTGGTACACGGACGTCTCTACCTCCAATTTTTCGCCTACGGAAAGTCTGGGTTTTCACGGTCTTACATTTGGTCTGGTGCCCCAGGTGGGATCCGGGGATGAGGTCGTGAGTCGGAATGCCCTGATGGGCCGGATCAACTATGGCTATAAGAATAAATACAACTTGTCAGTGTCTGTCAGACGAGACGGCTATTCCCGATTTGGTTCCGAAAAGAAATACGCGACTTTCCCCTCTATTTCGGGAGCGTGGACCTTGTCCAGTGAGGACTTTTTTACAGGTTTTCCGGAATGGGTCTCCTTTCTGAAATTGCGGGCCTCCTGGGGAGTGAACGGGAACAGTAGTGGCCTGGGGTCATATGCAGCTTTTGCCACGTTGAGTGATAACAAATACCTCAATTACGACAATGGCTATGTTGTAGCACCCTACCTGTATATTGATCGTATCGCCAATCCTACGCTGGCCTGGGAAAAAAATAAGGCATTCAATTTTGGACTGGATTATGGTTTTTTCAACAGCCGGATCCGGGGTGCCGTTGATATTTACAGTTCCAAAACCACCGATATGCTACTGGACAAAAAACTTCCGATCGTGACAGGTTTCGACATCATCACCACCAATGTAGGGAGTTTGCAGAACTTTGGGGTCGATTTTTCTATCCATACGATCAATATAGAAACCCCTCGCTTCCAGTGGTCAAGCAATTTCAATTTCAATTTTAATGACAATGAAATTGTTTCCCTCACCGGCGAAAAAGTGGAAATGGTGGACGAAAACGGTAATACCGTACTCCGGGAACCGGATGATATCGACAATGGATGGTTTATCGGTCAAAACAAGGATGTCATCTGGGATTTTGAGCTCGATGGAGTATACCAGATCGGTGAGGAGGATGAAGCAGCCAAATTTGGATTGTATCCTGGTGATTTCCGGATGGTGGACCAAAACAATGATGGAGTGATCGATTCGGATGACAAAGTGTTTCAGGGATTACGGAAAAATCCATGGTACATGACTTTCACCAATAATTTTCAGTTTATGGGAGTCGACGTAGGCGTGATCCTGCTTTCCAAACTCGGATATAGCGGCGGGACAGATTATCCCTTCAACAATCGGCAGGAATATATTAAAAACCACAATTGGTACAATATTCCATACTGGACTCCGAATAATGGAATCAATAACGGCGCCAGAATCAACTCCATCCGGATTGGAAATGCGAGTTATTATCAGTCCAAATCTTATCTGCGGGTCCAAAATATTTCCGTGGGTTATACAGTGCCTCAGCAGTGGTTGCAGTCGGTGTTGCCGACCAGCAGTCTCCGTCTGGCATTCACCGTAGAAAATGCAGCTGTCATCAGTAGCTGGATACTGGGTGATCCCGAGTCTGAAAGAGAGATGCCCCGGGTGTTTTCATTTAGCCTCAATATGGGATTATGAACAGCCCCAACCATATGAATTGGAATTATTGGACAAAAAAAATTATCAAAATGAATTTAAATAAAAGTATATATCACCTCCTGATCTTTCTGATTTTTTGCGCGGCAATGTCGTGTAAGGATGAATTTTTGGATGAAAAACCACTCTCTACGCTGAGCCCGGAGAATACCTTTGTCAATGCCGAAGGTCTGCAAACCGTACTGGATGCTGCGGTCAAAGGAGTTTTCAACCAATGGAACGGCGATACCCGGGAACTGATGTTCAATAGCAACATGAGTGAAGCTTCCGTAGTCAGTGCTACAGACAAACCGGATGCCTTTGTGGATCTGAGAACCTATGCAACGCCCCAAAACAATCGCGATAACGATGCTGGCCGTGCACTTTCGTTTTACCGGGAAGGCTATAAACAAATCAAAAGCTGTAACACGGTTATTGATTACATCGACATCCCTGAATGGGCCGGGGGAGTGGAGGATCCGGAACGTAACCACTTACTGGGAAGCGCTTATTTTTTACGTGCCTTTTACTATATGCAACTTACCATGCAATTTGGAAATGTGGCTTTCCCTCTGAATGTGGTTACCGAAGCACGGCAGGATTTCAAGGCATTTCATATGCAGGGAATCTGGGATCAAATGATTGCTGACCTGGAATGGGCGGTACAGTATGTCAAACCCAAAAGTGAGATTCCTGTAGGGCAGGCTCCTGTTGATGCTGTCAAAATGTTGTTGGCCAAATATTATATGCTCAATGAACGGTTTTCGGATGCCGAAAGACTCATGACAGAAGTGATTAATGACCCTGAGTCCCGGTTGTTTACGGATGCTGATGTCAATGTGGATTTTGTTCGGGTCGGTAACAATTTCAATCCCTTCACCGGAGAAGAATTGGCCGGGCTGGACTGCAATCAGCCGGCAGATGCCATAAACTTACTGTTTAAAAATGAGGATAATCAGAAAATTTTCAACCCGGAGGGGATATGGACCATCGTGAATGCGCCTTTTCTGGATGGAAGCCAGGGCAGGGCCGCCCGACAACGTTCCTGGGGCCCCAATTTTGTAAGTACCAATAAAGGGGTCAAAGCACCGCCCACAGGAACGGTTACCGGTATGGATATCGCTCAAAACGAGCGGTCTAAACAAATGCACAAATGGGGTCGGAGCCAGGGCTTTGCACGTCCAACCAATTATGCACAGTACGAAATCTGGAATTATGATGGTGTGGTTGATCGGCAGGATTATCGGCACAAAAGAGGAAACTGGTTTGATATGGATATGCTGATTTATGACAATCCCGATCTCAAAGGCACGGAGTGGTATGGAGAACCAGTGCGATTATTTCACAACGGCACCTTATTGTGTGAGGATTCTATCCGTTGTTTTTACGGATATCCTTTGTACAAGTTTTATGCTCAAAATCTGGAGGAGCAAGTGAAACGGCAGGATGGTGGAAAACAGAATATGTATATTATGCGGGAGGGGGAGGCCTACCTAATAAGAGCTGAAGCCCGGTTTTGGCAGGATAATTTTCAGGGGGCAGCGGATGACATCAATGTAATCCGGGAACGGGCCAATGCACTTACCTTATACACGGCTGGAGATGTGCAGGAAGATGGTATTGGAGCTATTCTGGATGAGCGATGCCGGGAATTATTTGGTGAAGAATATCGCCATGATGAGTTGGTTCGGATTTCTGTGATATTTGCAAAAACGGGTAAACCATGTTACAATGGTAAAACCTATTCCTGGGATGGGCAGGACATGGAGGTGTCGCTGTCATCCAATAACTTTTATTATGACCGGCAGATGGAGCGGAATAATTTTTTCCGGGAAGAAGTGGCCTGGTCCACTTATCCCACCACACGATATACAATGGATCCCATGCACATTTTCTGGCCCATTTATGAGCCGTACATCATCGGAAACGTAGGCAATGTACTGAATCAGACTACAGGATATCACGGTTCAGAAAACAATGTGGAGCCCCTGGTGCACGTGGTGCAGTCTCCCGGTTTGCCTAATGTGGACCCGATGGATGCGATCGGCGCACGATGAATTGTGAAAGTGGAGCGTGTGACTGGCGGTCATTTCGCGCCAGGATGGGCATGCCCTTTACTCCGAAAAGTCTGATTCAACGGTGTGTAAAGATAGAAAGTCTTTAGTGACAACCCAATTTTCGGGTGAGACTCAGTTCTTAAGTATGAGTCTATTGTACGGTGATATTGGCGCTGACGTCCTGATGCGGTGAACACTCAGTGCCTCATATTATCAAATTAAGTTGACCAACGACAGCCTTATTCTAGAGGATTAAGTCCTGGCCATACGGTGCCGTACGGACGTCGGTGTATTTACGATGGGTGAATTACATAGCAGGTCGAAGACCGCCTTTGGGTGATGAGGAGGCAGCATTTTCCTCAGGTAATCCCATTCTATCCCATTCCGGGGCCGAATGACCTTCATACTGATCTGGGGAGTATAGCATACGTTTCGAAAAAGACCTGATCATTGTATTTATTTTTCTTTATATGGTGATCTTTTTCAGGGACAATTCAAGGATTACCTTATTTTAAATCTGCCGGGGAAGGCCTCACCCTTCTTCGGGTACCTGGACTCTTGTCGTCGGCTTCTGTCCCTTATCCCGCTTCACTCCAGGGCACTTTATCTTCATTGGGCAGACTGCGATTCATCGTATTGCGGTTCATATAAAAGGTCATAATCAGATTCGTGAAGATGATGACAAAAAACAAAATACCGGGTTTCAAATTAGAAGCAATGAGGCTATCGGGAATCTGAAAAAACAGGATGATCGTGACCAGACCCCGGGGCACCAGATACATTTCCGGGAACAGGTTCGCCCGGGAAAAATAAAATAGCACTACTGCCCGCAGAATAAAAATAGCGGCTACTATGGCCAGACTCGTCAGTAGAATTTCGAGGTTGAATAGATTTTTCACATCAATGGTCATCCCAAACACCACAAAAAAGAAGATCCGGAACACATATGCGGCCTCCAAAGTGATCAGGTGAAATTCCTTCTCGCTCCTTTCCTGGCTGCCCGTGCCAATCTCAAATCGCTTAAATAATTTTTTGAATTTATTCTGATTGGCCAGGACGAGCCCAAATACCGCACTGAATATCATCACAATAATTAGCAGGGATAGATTGAAAATATTGGCCAGGCTATAGAGCAGAATCAAATTGGAGATCAGCAGGAGCAATTTGATCCGGCTGTTGAGTTTTTTGAAAAGATTGATCAATATGGCAGTTGCTACAAGGGCAACCAGGATGGTCAGGATCAAACTGATGAAAAAACGGAATGAGGTAAACATTCCACTGGCTTGCAACCAGGCAATTACAAAATAAAAAACGATAATCCCAATGATGTCCGAAAACGATGACTCGTAGATCATGAATTCTTTTTGGGGTTCGGTTAAGCGGGTGACACTCGGGATGACGATGGAGCTGGACAAAACCGCCAGGGGAACAGCAAACAACAGTGCATTGCCAAACTGAATATCGAGCTGCCAAAACAAAATGCCTGCAATGGAAAGCGTAGTGACGATCAGTGACAATATGGCCGTGAGCAATGAATGCCCTATCAAAGAATATTTTTCCTTCTCCAACTGAATGCCCAGGGAAGCTTCCAATACCACCACGATCAGGGCTATGCCGCCCACCACATTCAGAAAAGGCATCACATTATCCAGCTTGACATTCACCTGATCCAAACCAAACCGGATCAAAATTCCGGTAAGGATAAGTAAAATGACAGAAGGTAGATAGGTCCGCTGTGGTAACCGCTTGAAAAAGTAGGTGAGTATCAACGCTATGCATGCTCCCGTCAACAGCACATAGGGATGCGATAAATTGATTCCGTTGGCCAGGATGAGTGTGACAACGCTCATATTTGGATGTTTTTACTCCATAATCCTGCTAAGATATCAAAAACCTGAAAATTCCATGTTATGTATGCGGATGGACCGGACTCTGGAAGAAACCCATTCATTTGCATCCGATTGGAATGTGAAGGGGTTGGTTTCCTGGGCCAGGTCACGATTCCCAGGTGATCGACCCCAAAAATTTTTTATATGAATCCGGTTTTTATATCTTGGTCTGATCATTAATATGGACCGATGGCAATTAAAATATTTTTCGCAGAATACATCAAGGATTATTCGACCTATACATTCTCTTACGTACCGTATGCTGTTTTCAGGTCAGAAATGGAAATGACAGAGATTTATGACGCCGGATTCCTACCCTATACCGGCAATATAAATCTGGACCATTATCTTTATTACAAAGCGCGAAGCTTGCGTGTGGATCTTTCCGAATGGGAAATGAGCTCCGAAAACAGGAGGGTAAATCGGAAATTTGAAGCATCTTCCGTGGACACTACCTGGCACGATGTAAAATACTTCGGCGTGGATGAAGCCGAATTTCAAAGTTTTTGCAGCGAGTACAGCCGACAGCGGTTCAAAGGGGGAGAAATGGAGACCGACCGTTTGAATTATGTGCTGGGTTCACCTTTCCTGACGTACATCATTGAATTTCGGATTGATGGGAAGAGAGCCGGATATGTTTTTGTCGGTCAGAATGCAGATTTGATACATTATTGGTATAGCTTTTATGAACTGGAAGATTTTAAGGATTTGCCCCTGGGAAAATTCATGATGCTCGAGGTGATCCGCCAGGCCAAAGAGCAGGGGCTGCGGTACTGCTATCTGGGAACATGTTACGGTGCCCACTCACTGTACAAAGTACGGGATTTCAAAGAAGTGGAATTTTATGATGGAAGTGGATGGAACCGGGATGTGAAGCAGCTTAAGGAGTGGTGTAAATCAGATGATGAACATCCAACATTGGATCGGTTCAAAAAATTGACGCCCGAAATGGCTAATCATAAGATTGGGAAATTGCTCAATGTAGAAGAGAAATGATCGGTCGTATACATCATGTGGAATATCCCCTCGTATTTCCGTTCAAACTATCCTACGGTACCTTTTATGAACGGTCAGGAATGATCATTGAATTGTCGGAAGATGGTCATAAGGGATTTGGGGAAATGAGTTTCGTGCCGTACTATGGAAAAGATGAAGAGGTCATCGCAGAGCAGGTGCACCATATGCTGGTCTGGCTGGAAGATGCCGGGGAGGATTGGACGCCCTGGGATTTGTACCAGCGACTCATGGAAACTTTTGTACCGGACTTGTTCCTGCTGTCCGCAGTGGATTGCGCGTTATATGATCTATATGGCAGGAAAATCGGAAAGCCGGTTTGGCAAGTCGTCGGGGGCAGTAGGGTGGTAAATGCCCAGTCAAGCCTGACGCTTACCGAGGATGACTGGGAAGAAAAACTAAATTGGGGCTGGCCGGTTCTGAAGCTTAAAATGGGATTTGAGGGTGACATGGATTTGCTGAAAGCCGTCCGCCAACGGTATGACGGAAAACTTCGGATCGATGCCAATAGTGGCTGGTCTCTGGAGGGGTTGGAATCGCGGATCGATCGTCTGCTTGAGTGGGGGATTGAGTTGGTGGAACAACCAGTTCCAAAAAAAGATGATCATCTCTTAAAAGGACGTGATTTCACGATACCGATAGCCGCGGATGAAAGCGTTCAGGGTCCGGACGACCTGGAAGAAATTGCAAAAATATATCGGGTAGCCAATCTCAAATTGCAGAAATGTGGCGGAATTACCCCCGCATTGGAAATGATACGGACCTGTCATGATCTGGGGCTCAAGGTTATGGCCGGGTGCATGACAGAATCGTCCGTGGGCATAGGTGCAATGGCCCATTTGGCCTCTTATTTTCAATTTCTGGATCTGGATGGCGAACACCTGATATTACCTCAGTATGGTGATTCATACTTTGTGGAAAAAGGAAAGGTCAGGCTATCCAATGAACCCGGCCTGGGGCAGGATTTCAGCAATTTTGGGCTTTAAATTTAGAAGCCGGAGGAATTTTATTTGGGTTTGTAATAATTTTATAGTATCTTTGTACTCACTTTGAAAAACCGCGGGGTGGAGCAGTTGGTAGCTCGTCGGGCTCATAACCCGAAGGTCACAGGTTCAAGTCCTGTCCCCGCTACTATAAAAAAAGCCTGGCACTATTGGCTGGGCTTTTTTATTTTATTTCATTCATAGATTGAAGGCCACCCGTAGGGTGCCGGGTTTTACCGATGATAAAACGCAGGTATGGACGCAATAGGGCACCTTCCAGA
>CBFGVZ010000104.1:0-12621 GCA_965652315.1 uncultured Saprospiraceae bacterium
TTGAGATGCAGCATCAACGGACAATTGGGCCTGGTTGACAAGCAACTTGGGTTAACCTATGAATTGAATCTGTTTTTGGAGGTATCTCCCCCAACCATAGATTTGGTTATCGGTACCAACTGATCCCGCTTAGCCCTACACAGTTTCAGCGTTTTCAGGGCCGCATTGAACCGTGCTTCGGCTTTGGCCAGATCCTCACTCTTCAGCTTCCTGATCTGTTTTATGAGAGCTGCCTTTTGAGGCGATGGAGCATTTCGCAACTGAGCCTGGAGTGATTCGATGAGCGTTTCGATGCTTTTCATCGCTTTCCGGGCTTCTGCAACTGCTCGCTGTTCCCGGACACAAGTTTCCTCCGGTACTTCCTTCGTGGACAACTCACCTTCTATGGTGTAACGCTCCGTACTCCCTTTCGTAAATGTCAGCGTGAAATCCGGGGATGTCGAGGTCAGGGGATCATTGAAAGAACGGAATTCATTGGAAACCACATCATCCAAATTGAGCGTCCCAATCAAAACCTTGACCTTTTCAAAGCTGGACAAACTGTCTCGAATGGCCGATTCCACTCGTTTTCTCACGTTCGCTTTAATTCCTTCAATGATCTGTTTCCGGTCATCTTCCTGTGCCGTGGAAAGGGCAAACAAATTTTCTCTGATTTCATCCGCCAAAGCATCGGCGTATTCCCGGAAGCCGGCCTGAACCGAATCCTCAGGTGTTTCGTCTTCTTCCAGTAAGGTGACAATCAGAATCAGTCTATGTATTTGCTGATCTTCTTCAAAGCTGGCTTTGAGTTGACCTACGGATCTTGGAATGGGAACAGTATCACCAGTCCGTATTCCATTGTGGATAGGAACACGTTCGTGTCCAAAGGTTGGTGTAATCACGTCCAACAATCGGTCAGTCGCCAATGTGTCGCTGTCGATTTTCAATAATGCGGGCCAGATGTAGGGCTCGGAATGTCCACTGGCATCGGTTTCTTTTTGGCAGGTAAGCGTTTTCAGATTGACAATGCTTTCAACAGTCATTTTTAATGCGTTTTAAGTGATTTGAAATATATTTTATTTGATATCACAAAACTGAAGTTGTCCCCTCTCAAATGCTAACAGTAGTGTTCCAAAAACTACCACAATAGTTCCCCGATCTCGTTTTCCGTACTGTATCAGCAAAAATGGGAGCTATTAATCCACGATGATCGGTTGACAAAATCTGATTTTTCCTATTAGCGTGATGTGGTAACTGATCCTGTAGAAAAAAGCGTCAATGTCAGAAACCGCGACGTCCACCTGAATACCATTGAATAGATGGTCGACCGGTTCATTTGTAACAGCATCCGTATCGCTAAAAAATGGATGAGGCCTCCAAAGGTCCACCGCAAACCCGGAATTCACAGAGTGGTTTTTATTGTATATCGAACTCAACGTGGCGTGTGGAACCCATTGCTCTACCTGAAATCTTTTGGTAAAACTTCCTGAGGGCGTAGGGATGTGGTGCTTATTAATAGCAAAATCGATCGGAGCCAGCAAATCCGGCATTAGTCTGACGGTTTCTCTTAACCACTCAGACCCGTTTCCTTTCAGGTTTAAATGGGCCACGCCCGAAAGCACCAACATCCAATCTTGCTTCGCGACCGAATCCGGAGGAGATTCATTGGATGCAAGCGCTACCGGAACAATCATCCAGTTCTGCCCCGCAAAGCTGGAGAGATGAATAATCTGATTGGTTCCCTTGTAATCAATATTGTCCGACCGAACACATTTATTCGACTCAGAATCCCCTAAGTTGACCCCACTCATGGGAGTGGGACGGACGCTCCGGCCTTCTGGTGCCCCGGCATAAGTCAGTTGTCTGTCATGAATTGAAAAATGAAGGTGATCGAGAACAGAATTCCCCGTGTCATCCATAAGACCCAGTCTGGTTCCGACCCGCACAGACATACCCGTGGATACCGGTATCCGGAACGGACCTTCCAGGTGTAAATATTTGGATGTAAACCGGTCCGGATTGGAAGCATTACCAGGATCTGCGTGTTCAATTTCCACCCGGTTGGCCATCGAAGAGTCTCCTGAATCTACCCCTGAGTTGACCCGGCTGACCACCCCATCGCGAACGGCCAATACCGGTGTACCTCCGCTTTCATTATCATAGGGGACAAAGCGCCTGTACCTTGTGAAATCGATGGCAAACGCATCCTCTTCATCATGAGTGGGGCCGGAGTTGTAATAATACCCTCTGGGCCCCCATCCACAGCAGCTTGATGCTGCATATCCTTCTGCAATCAGGAAGCCAAACAAACCTGCACTAGCCACAGCCGCTTGCTCAGCAACGTACTCCCACAACCCTCCGGCAGTAAAACATTGATCTTTGGGCCAGGGTGCCCGTAATTCAAAAGGCAACGGATTATTGGTCTGTTTTTTGGTCGGTGACCATCTGTCCAACCAATATTCATTGGGCTGGTGGAGGGCGACCCCAGTCCATTGCCAGCCTTGCGGGGCTTTTGTGATCATCAAGGACACGTTTCCTTCAAAGCATTGCCCTTTCCATCCAGAGGTCAACATATACCTCTTGCCCCCTGTACCCACAACTGCTTTACCGCTTTTCACATGGGCTAACCTCAATTCTTTCAGAAAAGTATCGACTAAAGATAGGTCTTCGTATGAAGTATGTCCGCCCACCGGCCCAACGGAGAAATGTGTTTTGCTAATCAGCTTTTTCAATGAGGTCGTATCCTTTTGATCTATTAACCGATACAGTTTATCCGCAAGATCCGTAGCTGAACTAGAATATTCAATGTCTTTCCCCTTCATTCTTTTGACTGCCCTTCTGGCCAATTCTGCCGGGTTGTCCGTTCTATGGGTCATCTCTCCGTTTGCAATTTTTAAGTAATATTCCATAGCCCGATCATATAGCCGATGATGCTCAGCCAACATTCCAGCCTGAAGCATCGAATCGGCATTGGACCTATCGAATTCAAAGAGTTCATTAAATGTGGTGATGGCATCCTCGTGGTTTCCATGTATTCTCTGGGCAAACGCCTTGTGCATCAAAGCCGCCGAAATAAAGTCCTGGTTAGGCAGAAATGTGCGAGTCAATTGACTGCTCTCAATCGTAGCATCGTACAGCCGGATAGCCCGAGTGTATTCCTTGCCGAAGGCGAAATTATCGGCTGACCACAATTGAAAAGCAGGAACCAGAGGACTTTCTTTTACTTTTTTTGATTCCTCGGTCAATACTTCATTGAAGGCAATTCCTTTTCCCGAGGATCTGTTTGTCAATACGTCGTCCGATATTTTTTTCCACAATAATTCAGTTTTGGAATCTAACCTTTCATAGGGTTTCTGAGAATTTTTTTTAATGTCCATGTTGTGTGATTTATAATTTAAAAAAAAGGTTATCTCTATCTTCCACCAGGTTTCTTCCACCTGACTTAATATGACGGACTTAATGGATGATTAAATGGCGATCGTCGCAGATGATAAAGTTGAATACAAAAAATCCACTGGGTTAACGCAATAGTGCCAAAATCTAACTGTATGGTTCCAAAACCTGAAAACTGGACTCTAGCCGGATTGAGAATCCGCATATTCTGAAGGCACAACCCCATATAATTCTTTAAAACAACGGGCAAAATAGGAGAGATTATTAAACCCGACGGAATAAGCCACCTGGGTGACGCTGTCTCCGCGTTCCTTAAGAATCTGGGCGGCCCGTTTCAATCGGTAGTTCCTCAGAAATTCACCAGGTGGGTGGTTGGTCAGGGCCTTCATTTTCCGATGCAACTGCGTTTTGCTCATGCACAGCGCCTCCTGCATCTGTGGGACTCCAAAACTTTCATCGCCGGAATGCGCTTCCAGAACTTCTCTGACATTTTGCAGGAACCGTTCATCCATGGAGGTCACCGCAATATCCTGAGGTTGGAGTAAAATGGTCTGGGAGTACCTTTCCCTGAGCTGCCTACGCTGTTCAATCAGATTTCGCACCCTGACCTGAAGTTCTTTCCGGTCAAATGGTTTGGTCAGGAACGAATCAGCCCCGGTTTCCAGTCCTTCAATTCTGTCCTCGGATGAGGCTTTTGCGGTCAGGATGATGACCGGTATGTGACTGGTGTGGACGTCAGACTTCAAACGCTGGCAAAATTCCATCCCATCCATTTCCGGCATCATCAGGTCCGTGATCACGAGATCCGGGATGGACTCCCGACCCTTCTCCAGTCCTTCCCGGCCATTGGTCGCCTGGGTAATGCTATAATCTTCTGATAATGAATTCCCGATAAATCTCCGCATATCGTCATGGTCTTCCACGATCAGGATTTGAGGTCTTTCCCCTTCTTCTGAACCATCCGGCATATCCTTTTCAGATGGACCCGTGGATATGCGGGAATCCTCCAGGTAACCCGGTAAAGGCCCGGGTGTCTCTGTTACCGTGTCAGTCTCTGAAATTCCGGAACGCTCTGAATGAGTTACGGGCAGTGTAATGGTGAATGTGGTCCCTTCTCCCAGATGGCTTTTCACCTTGATCTCTCCTTTCATGATATTCACCAGTTCTTTGGTCAGGGCCAGACCAATTCCCATGCCCTCCGCTGTTCGGGTCGAATCGTCCTCTGCCTGATAAAACCGGTTGAATATGGACGGCAATCGTTCCTCGTCGATACCGATGCCGTTGTCCCGGACGGTGAGGACCAAACGATCACTTTCAAGGGAAGCCGTAAACGACACTACGCCTTGATCGGGGGTAAACTTAAAGGCATTGGCCAGGAGGTTGTTGACAATTTTTTCGAGTTTGTCCTGGTCAAAATCCACCACCAGGTTCCAATCAGGTATATCAACCCGATAGTGCATTCTATGTTGATCGGCGTAGGATTTGAAAGCGGAGGCTATGGATTTGAGAAACGGATAAATTTCCCCCGCCACCGGATGAAGCTCCATTCTTCCCGCATCCAGTTTGGAAAGATCGAGCAACTGATTCACCAGTTGGAGAAGCCGGTTGGCATTGTGCCGGATGAGCTCCACGTCTTCAGTCGATAAATCCTTCTCCGGCTGATCGATCGCCTGGTCAATGGGCCCTTTGATCAGGGTCAATGGGGTACGCAATTCATGAGAAATATTCGCAAAGAATCGCGATTTCCGCCGATCCATATCCTTAAGCTTTTCGGTCTGCAGGGCCAGTTGTCTGGTTCGTTCCGCGATGATACCTTCCAGCACTATTTTTTCCTTGCGCATTCGATTGGAGCGCCATTGAAACAACAACCAAAAGAGACCTAAAATCATCAGGGTATAAATCATATACGCCCACCAGGTCCGGTGAAGGGGCGGCATTATGGAAAATGCAAAGATTTCCTCTTCGGTCACTTCTCCGTACACATTTTTTGCCCGCGCATGAAATACGTAATTCCCTTCGGGAAGGTTGGTAAAATCGCGGTACGTCTCGGTGGTCCAGGCCGTCCATCGATCGTCAAAGTTCTCGAGGAAGAATTGATACTGGTTTGATCCGGATTGCTCGAATACTGGCAGGGCCACCTCAAACCGCATGACCGATTTTTGAAAGGGCAATTTGACCTTTTCGACCGGGCCATGACCGGCGAACAGGACGCTATCCTGCAAGATCGAAACTTTTCTGATCCGGACCGTAAATTCCGATGTCAGGCGTTCATTTGAGTTCTTATCATACACCAGAATACCTTTATCACCGCATATCAAAAGCATATTCTGATCAAGATCCAGGATCTTTTCAGGTGTAAAGTTTGAAAACCGGTAGGAAACCGGGAGCACTTTCATTTGATTTTGATCATATCGGTAAATAAGATGCCCGAGGTGGGATGTGGCGTAAAACCAATACCCTTTATGGAGGGCATCAAAAACTTCGCCCATCATCCCGATCGAATGGAGGTTCAAAAACGCCTCCCACAGAGAATCGACCACAAACCGGTCATGGGCTCCATCGTATTGGTATACCTGATCGGGCGTCACTCCGTATATCTTATCATTCATGATTTTGATCAGGTTGTAACCGGACGTGGCAATACCCGCTGCAGTATCATAAGTCGTGACGATCGATCCGTCCAGCAATGATTCATCTGAGTTGTTCGGATGGATCCGAAAAAATCCGGTATACCGGCTTCCTACCCAGATATCTCCAGACTGGTCCTGAACCATTCGCAAAATCCGGGCAGGGATTTGCAAGGTATCCCTTACGGACTTCCATTCCCCGTATTCCTTTTTCAAAGTGTAGATTTTTCCGTATTGGGTGCCGAACAATATCCTGGTACTATCCCTGATCGGCAATACAAACGAAGAATTATCCCTCACGAAATATTTGGTCAACCATTGATGACTGATCGATCCAAAACCATTGAAATTGGCAAAAAACAAATGATTTCCTGCGGTTGCCAAATCCCAGGTTTGATTGGCGATGCCCGGAAATTTTTGAAACTCCCGGGAATTATAGTCCCCCTTTTCCAGATAGAGCAATCCGTCGTTGGTGGCGGCAAAAATCCGGTCGTGGAACACAGCCACATCGTTCACGTATTCCTGCAGTTGGTTATTCTGTCCAAATTTCCGCAATCCCGACCCCAGTTCGATCCGGTCAATACCGTTTTCGGTCGCCACCCACAAATCGCCGCTTCTATCGAGGTACGATCCCAAAATTACGTTACTGCTCAGACCGTCATCCTGCGTCCAATGTTTTTTGATCTGGCCGGATGAATCCACGATATAAAGTCCATGCCCTGAGGTTCTGATCACGCCGTATCCTCCAGGTAAAGGGCTTCCTCCGATCACCATTTTACCTTCCAACTCCGCATTGGTTTCAGTTTTGAGTTTAAAAAACCGACCCTCATCTGAAACGTAAGCACCTTCCACAGCCCCGATGGCCATCCACTCACGACCTTGCAATGGCAGCAGCGTGGTAATGCCCATTTGTTTCAACACGTCCCCTCCCGCTACGGGTACAAATTCTTCGCCATCCAGCCGAAGCAGTCCGTCTTCTTTGGTGTGTATGTACAACCGGGAATTGATGACCCACGCAAAACCGTAGATGGTGGAGGGCTCCCATACCCTGAATTCATCGTTCAACCACCGAAAAATATATTTATCCGAAATGAAATATACGGCGGAACCGATCGCATAGGTAAACCAGATGTCAGCCACGTCCCGGAATTTGGGTTCCAGCCGGGTCCACAATGTGGTGTATCGCATGCGGCCAATGGAGTCACGGTCCAAATATCCAAGATCACCGACTGCCCCGATGTATATGGTGCCGTCCTCCGTTTTGGCCATTGACTTCACCGGGCTGCCATTGGGTAGAGGGGTGTGGCGCCAGCTAACTCCGTCATATTCCAAAAGTCCCTGTGTATTTCCGGCGTATAAAATGCCATTGGAATCCTGCTCGAAGCACCAGTTCTGGTTGTGGGCCTTATAGTCTTCTTTTGTGTAATTAATAATAAAAGGAGTGGCCATTTCCCAGATCCAATCATAGGTTCCATTGGTATCTCCCGGCTGAGCCACGCAGGGAACGCTGATCAGATGCATCAACAATATGAGACACATATATTTCATAGTCCAGAAATGCATCTTCTGGTGGTATCAGCCAGTATGGAAGATCGGTGAGGGACTTGATTGTGCCAGGACGAGATCTTTGGGTTTCACAGCAGTATGAAAAATCTGTCTGGCTGTTTCCCGTTTGTTTCACGTTTACAATATAGGTTATTTTCTTCGGAAATCAAAAGGCGTGGATAAGAGAATGGCATTTTGACATATGCCTTCAGACGACCTTCAGTTCGACGGATCGTAGATGTAATTTGATTCTGACCGGTCGTTCTCCCGTTTTCTTAGATTGTAGGGGTGAAAGTTGACTTTTTTTATTTTCAATTGTTGAAATTATATCACAACAGTGAAGATATAACTTGTAAGGGTGGGCTGCCAAAATCCTCGATTTTGGAACAATATATTTTTCAATGAAATACATCTTTTTCAGACTGTATGTGGTGTATCAATCGGGTTAAGCTGACCTTGAGAAGTAAAATGTTTCACATGTAAAGTTAATAGTAAATTATACAAATAACCTTGCATCAAAACTAGAGTAATAGAGGGGTATTTAATGCTATAATGTTCATAAGGATACCCTAAGTAAATAGATCTATGGTAAAATCTTCCACAGATTCCTTTGGATTTGACAGTGATAAGCACTATTTTCAGGCCGTTATACCAGGTTGGAGTCTGGATAACTGGCCGCCCTTTGATCGTGCCGGGAAAGCGCCAGATTTTTTTGCCGATGCCGCATTTTATATAGATTCCCCAGCGGTGTTGGTGAGGATACAATTATATTTTGGTTTTAATAAGAGTAAGATATGAAATTTAGATGTGAAATACCTATTGCGATTATTATGCTTCTGATGATGACGGGTTGTTCCTCTACACGGACGTATCAGAAAGTGAACCAGGTCATTTATCCTGAAAAAAGATTACCGGAGTCCATCCGAACGATTAAAGTGGGCCATCTGATTCCAGAGATTTCATCAACCAGGACAGTACCGAATCCATCCCTTAATTCTTCAGCAGACATCAAAGAGACCGAACGTAGCGAATTTGGGTCGGAGGGGGAACCAGGTTATTTGGTAAACCAGACCATTCGGGAGATGAAAACAGGGCAATATTATTTGATCGAACAAAACAATATTGCTCAAAATGAAATATTGTCATGGGATGACGGAAAGGCAAAAAATTATCTCCAGAATGGTCAGCAGGCATTGCTAGTACTCACACATCTGGATTCAGATTATGATTTCAAATCAGAAAAAATCCGAAAGCATCAACTGGATGCATCCGGGAATGATTATTACATCGATGCCTTTGAGGCAAACCGGAATTATTTGGTTCGGGCCGAATGGAATATTTACCATGGTGAACCAGTTGATGTGATTTACAAGTATGTTAATTCAGGCGAACAGAAAGTTACTACACAGGGACTGAATCCTGATCATACCATACAAAAACTGGACAGCATAGCTCAGGGGACGGTTCGGTTCCTGTTGGACTCTCTAGCCAGGGATGTAACTGTCCAGATAATGCCACGGAAAATTTTTGACTCCTGGACTTATTATGTAAAAGGTTCGGAAGAACTGGAAAACGGTCGCAGATACATGGAAATCGACAAATTGGAGGAGGCTACTAAAATTTATCTGAATGGGCTGAAATCCCGACCGGATGCCAAAACCGAAGCCCGGTTAAGTTATAATTTGGCTGTCATTAATGACATTCTTGGAGACGCTGATCAAGCATTTCTTTTTGCGGAACAAGCCGTATTGGCGGACAACAAATATTTACATCAGAATTTATATAACGAGTTGAAGCTCAAAAGAGAAATTTCAGAACGTTGACATCCGGGAGGTCAAAAACCATATTTTAATATCATAGGCATTTGACTACATGGACCAGATATGTGACGGGAATAGAATTTTATTAAGTAGTACGGAAGTATTAGCATTATTGGTTCTGATGGAATGTGGAGAAAGTTCAACCGTACAATTTAAAGTATCAACATCGATGCATCTATTCCACGAAACCCTCTTGTAAAAATAAAGGCACCTTTTTATACTTCCTACAGGATTCGGTAGCCTCCAAAGAGGTGCAGGGTGATAATTGGAATGGAGCTTGCAGGAAAGTAATAATTCTCAACTCATATCAGAATGAATAAAAGCAATGTACGCTGGGTAATTGTTGGTCTGCTGTTCATAGCCACCGGCCTGAGTTTTCTGGACCGGCAGGTGTTGTCCATCGCCATTATCAAAATTCAGGAAGAATTTCACCTGAGTGATGTAGAATATGGGTATGTGAATACGAGTTTTCTGATCGCGTATGCTATTATGTTTACACTGGGGGGCTGGCTGATCGATCGGGTAGGAGCGAAGGCCGGTCTGGCGGTATCGGTCGGACTCTGGTCGGTGGCCAATGCCTTGCATGGTACAGTGACGGGTTTTTATCAATTGGTGGTGTACCGGTTTTTGCTGGGACTGGGGGAGGGTGGAGCCTTTCCGGGTGCTGCGAAAACGGTTTATTCCTGGTTTGATGAAAAAGAACGGGCTCTGGCGAATGGAATCGCCATAGGTGGGTCGGCGATTGGAGCAGTAGTGGCACCACCTTTAACGGTGTGGATCACAGGCTATTTGGGCTGGCGAGGAAGTTTTGTAATCCCTGGGCTGGTGGGCCTGTTGTGGGTAATCATCTGGCTGTCCATTCCCTGGAAAAAAACGTTATCCCGGCTCAGTCAGTCCATTCGGATTACCTCTGAGCGAAGCAGACCCCCTTCTTTTCATAAATTATTGAGGCAAAAAGCGGTGTGGGTGTTTATTGTCATTCGGTTTTTACTGGATCCGGTATTTTACTTTTTTATGTTTTGGATCCCAAAATACCTGAGTGAAGAACGGGGGCTGAGTTTTGAAAGCGTGGGAAATGTGTTCTGGATTCCATTTCTGGCCCTGGGTGTGTCCAACATTCTGGGTGGTTGGTTGTCAGACCGGCTGATCTCCGGATTTGGGATGAGCGTGGACAGGTCCCGAAAAACCGTGATGGGGATAGCGGCCGTCCTGACCATGGTGGCTCCACTGGTCGTATGGGTGGAATCCATCGAGCTAGCTGTTTTTATGATGGCCGTTATTATGTTTGCCCACGGCTTCTGGATCACTAATTATATCACGGTCATATCGGAAATGTTCGGTACATCGGCTACGGCCACCGTTGTGGGGTTGTCCGGTACAGCAGGCGCGATTTCAGGCCTCATCCTCAATCCGGTTATCGGACTTGTGGTACAGCATTTTTCATATACACCGCTCTGGCAATTATGTGGTCTGATGTATCCACTGGCGTTTGTAATGTTTGTGCTGACGATAAGGAGGATAAAGTTAATAGAGTTTGGGAATTAAATGTTTTACACTTAGAGGTGGGAACCTCAACATGGATTTTTGTAGCCGAATCATCCCTGCTTCGAGCGTGCAAGCCCGAAGCAGGAAGCTTCGAATACAATAATACTGCCGGTAGAGGACCGGTTCAGTGAAATCCGGCAATCCGTGGACGTCCATGATACTGACAATTGAATGCAGGTATGATACCCTGTCAACCACCATAGCGGGAATATGTATATATTTAGCATTCCAGACCATCACGAACAAAGGCAAAATATATTTATGACTATGGAAAATGTAGATGCGGCCATCAAACGACGACCGGACACCTCACCCCGCATTGGTGTATTCGGAGTAGGATACCACGTATACTGGGACCAATTCGATGGATTGCTGGAGGCGCTCCTGTCGAAACAGGACCATCTGGTAAGTTTTATAAAAAACCAAAACGCAAAAGTGATCGACTTCGGAATGGTGGACAGGGTGGAAACCGCGTATGACCTGGTGCCCAAATTGAAGGCCGCGGACCTCGATCTCATTTTTTGTGATATGCTTACGTACGCCACTTCCAGCACCTTTGGCGTGATCATCAAAAGCCTGGATGTACCCATCGTCCTCGTCGCGCTCCAACCGGATAAGGCCATGGATTATGCGCGGGCCTCGACGCAGATGCAATTGTACAACGACGACATCTGTTCCCTGCCCGAATTCGCCGGTGTGGCTGTTCGCATGGGGAAAAAGATCCCGGAAATGATCATCGGCACGCTGCATGATGACCCGGAAGCTTATGCCAAAATCGGGGAGTTAATCAGGATTGCCGCCGTGCTGCACGATCTGAAGCGGTCCCGGATCGGGCATATCGGACATCCCATCGAAGCCATGCTCGACATGCATTCCGACGCGACCATGTTTACCGCCCATTTTGGATTGCATATCGTGCAGTGTGAGGAAAATGAAATCGTATCCCGTTACCACGACGTGACCGAAGATGAAATTTCGCGGGAAGAACAACGCATTCTGCACTTCTTCGATACTCCGGACCCGGTTTCTGATCCGATTTCGGAAAAATTGCGGGATTCGGACCTGCAAATAGCGGCGCGGGTGAGCGTGGCATTGCAAAAGTTTAAAAACGACAAGGGCCTGGATGGCCTCGCTTATTATTATGCCGGAGCCCCCAACAGCGATACCGAACTGGTGATGTCCAATCTCATCGTGGGGAATTCACTGCTCACCGCTTCTGGATTTCCTATGTGTGGTGAGTCCGACCTAAAAACCTGCGTTGCCCTGATGATCATGGATCGGCTGGGCATCGGCGGGAGCTTTGCCGAATTCCATCCGGTGGATTTTAAAGAAGGCTTTGTGTTGGTGGGGCACGACGGCCCGCACAACATTCAGATCTCGGAAGGGCGACCGGTCTTGAGGAGCCTGAAGAAGTACCACGGTAAACCCGGTTATGGAGCAGGAGTGGAATTTAAAATCAAAGAAGGGCCCATTACCATGCTCAGCATCGGCAGCACCTATGAAGGAAAGTTCAAATTCGTGATAGCGGAAGGGGAGTCCGTCAAGGGCCCCATCCCGGCCACTGGTAATACCAATACCCGAGGATTTTTTCGACCCGATGTGCGGACGTTCCTCTACCGATGGATTCAGGAAGGACCTACCCACCATTTTGCGCTGGGCATCGGCCATCACGCCTCTGCGATAAAACTGATCGCAGATTTCCTGGATATAGA
>CBFGVZ010000105.1:0-12579 GCA_965652315.1 uncultured Saprospiraceae bacterium
TTCAAAAAGGATGATTGGACAACCATTTTTCATTTGCCCGGATCATCTCGTAATAATATAAAAAATTGTATATTGGCTAATTATTGATCAATAATTGAAAAGGAGGTGAATTCCCCCGATAAAATAGAATCCATTTGGCAACAATACACCAGCGGAGATAAAAGCCGAATGAAAGATTTGTATTTGTATTATTATCCCGAACTTTATAGTTATGGAAAAAGCATTACCCAAAATGGGGACATAATCGACAGTGCCATTCAGGAATTGTTCTATGGGTTTTGTAAAAAGCCACCTGTTCATATCAGTAATCCAGAAGGTTATATTTTTGTTTCATTCCGGCACCAGCTTTACAAGGAAATTGAATCCTTGAAGTCAGATAATTGGGATAATTACCAGGTCTCAGAGCTCGGGAGTAGAGTTTTGAGCGCGGAGGATGAGATTATTCGTCTCGAATCAAGCTCTATCGAGAAAAAGCACATCCGGGAAGCACTGGCCTCATTGCCTGCCCGACGAAAAGAAGCAATTTATCTCAGGTATTTTCAAAATAAATCCACAAAAGAGATCAGTGAAATTATGGGTATCCGCGAAGAAATGGTTCGGAACTATATCTTCAAAGGAATAAGGACGTTGCGAAACAGCTACCCTACACGAAAATTCCTTCTCAAGTCTTTGCAGTCCTTCTTGCTCATTTCTTTATTCATAAAATTGATTTTGAACTAAAATTCCCGGAATCCCAGCTCAGCAAATCCTACTTCACCGACACCATGTAAACCTGATTGTGTCCAAACATTCCAATATTTTTAAAATTTTTTACATTCCAGCATTATAATTCACACTCTACATCTCTCCTATCAGTAGAGTTACTGCAATAATGAATTTCTTTCAAATGCGGGTGTAGCTCTGTTGAACTAAAATAACCATAACCATCCGGCGCAAAATTTATGAATACAGAAAATTATCGCCATTACAATGTTGAGGATTTTATGGAAGATCATGATTTCAGGAGATATATCCTGGAGCTTGATAAAACCAATTCTGATCTTTGGCAAAGGCTACGATCCGAAGATCAGCGGTTGGCTGATTGCATGGATGAAGCTGAGTATTTGCTAAGGTCCTTGCAAATGGAATATAATACTTATAAAAAGGAAGGTCAGCACCGTGCAAGGAAGAGCTATCACGCTTTGGAAAGCAGGGTTGCGGAAAAATCAAAGCGGGGTCGACGCCAGATTTTATATTACATTTCAGCGGCAGCCGCGGTTCTTGTTATAATTTTTGGGACCGTTTTTCTTTGGCCAGAAAAAACTGTTGAAATTGAAGTTGCCACTGCAGCAAACGAGGTTGAAGATGTGATACTTCCGGACGGCTCTGTGGTTTATCTTAATGAAAATACTCAGTTGTCTTTTGCCGAAGAGTGGAATCCGAATTTAAGAGAAGTCCGATTAAACGGGAATGCATATTTTATGGTGCGTGCCGTAGAAAACGGAGTAGGACAACGGACAAAATTTACTGTAAAAACGGGTGGTCTGGATGTTGAAGTGCTAGGCACACAATTTAATATCAAAACCGGTGATTCAGTCACCACCGTGACACTTGACGAAGGACGTGTAAGATTGATAAAAGATGGTGATGATCAAACATTTCTTGAACCCGGTGAAACGGCATCATTCAACCATGTTTCAAAAGAATTGACGATCCGTGGAAGTATTACTTCAGAATCTGAAAATTACTGGAAACCGGAGGCTATCACCTTCAACCAGATCACCCTGCGAGATGCTTTGATCAAAATCGAAGCCGCGTTTGATTTGGATATTATGGTGGATGACGCCCGCATCCGGGACCTGAAAATCGATCGGCTTTCCATTCCAAGTGATGATCCTGAGGTTTTCATTGAAACCCTGAGGATCCTTTTCGCCAATGAATTCACAATAACTAAGGATTCCGTTTCCGGAATATACAGAATCGAATCACTGATCAATAAATCTAAAAATTAAAAATAATCTCCGATGAATTTCAAACCAGTATTTTTAGAAAAAAGATATCAGTTTCCAATTATAATTTTTTTCATTTTGATTGGGCCACTAGCTGTAGGGAATGCACAGTCGCTTGTCGTCAATCACAATGGCTATTTATTACAGAACAACCTGGTATCCAGCAAGAACAATGATTTACAGATCATACTCCCGGAACAAATCTCAATTGATCAGGCATTAGCATATTTAGAAGATAAGTTTGAGGTGAACTTTAGTTATCTGGAAGATTTGAAATCTATGGCAGATATACCAGGTGAGTTGATGGAGCATGATGATCTGGGAACAATCCTCGTTCATATATTCTCAGAAAGCCCATTTGATTATCGGGAAGTAGATAACGGGTTTTATGTGATTTATAGCCGACCGATTGAAGAGATCACCAGCATTCCAGAGGATTCTAACGCATCGGAGATTTCATTACAAAGGAAATCCATATCTGTCAGGAGAATTGAACATCTGTCTGCTGGAAAGAAAATATTACAATTAATTGCAAATCAGGATATTAATATAACTGGGCAGGTAGTCGATGGTACGGGCGTACCATTGATTGGAGTGAATATTATTGTGAAGGGAACAAACATAGGTACGACGACAGATATCGATGGATTTTTTGAAATCCCTAATATCGATAAAAATGTAATATTAGTTTTTTCTTATGTTGGATACCAAACAATTGAAATAGCGGTAAATGGTCGTGAGAATCTTAAGGTTACATTGGAGCAAGACGCGGCTTTATTGGATGAGGTAATAGTGGTTGGATATGGAACCCAGAAAAAAAGTGATTTAACAGGCGCAGTACAAAGGGTTAATGCTTCAAAATACGAAAATCAATCGGTTACAAATTTTGTTGAAATGCTTAATGGCACAGTAGCTGGATTTCTTTCTAACCAGGGTACTTCCGCAGCGGGTGGGGGATCATTAGAAGTTCGTGGTCCTACCTCGCTGAAAGCAAGAAATTCCCCTTTGATAGTACTTGATGGCGTTATATTTAACGGTGGACTTGAATTGATTAATCCCAATGATATTGAAAGCATTGATATTCTCAAAGATGCAAGTGCAGCTGCAGTATTTGGTGCTCGTTCAGCGGCGGGTGTCGTAATCGTTACTACTAAACAGGGCAGATCTTCTAAACCCACTATTAATTTTAGTTCCAAATGGGGTTTGGCAGGTATTACTAATCACCTGAAGCCCCAATCGCCGGATGAGTACCTGATATCCAGAGGTGATTACTGGGCAGATGTAAACCAGGATAAACCAGACCATTATTATACCAATCCAATGGATCTTCCACCCGGAATCTCACAAGAAGAATGGAAAAATTATGATGTGACACCTAGTGACGATGTAATTCAGATGTGGCTAGATAGAATGGGGATGACAGCAGTCGAATTGGAGAACTATAAAGCTGGGAAAACTACTGATTGGTACAATTTGATTTATAGGAATGGCTGGAGGCAAGATTATAATCTAAGTTTGTCAGGGGGTATAGACAATCTGAATTATTACTGGTCTATCGGTTACATAGACAATGAAGGAGTACAATTGGGAGATGAATTCAAAGCGATTCGTTCCAGATTGAATCTTGATGCTAATGTAACAGATTACCTGAATGTCGGAATTAATGTGCAATATGCCGATCGGGATCTTAGTTCTCAAAATGCCAGCTTGGGTCGTGCTATTTCAGCAAGCCCATTTGGTAATATTTACGATCCGGAGACCGGTAAATTGACATTTTATCCACATGATGATATCACTTCCCAAAATCCACTACTTTATTATGAATACCGGGATTTATTGAATAGTACTCAAAATCTTTTCGCTACATTGAAAGGGGAGCTTCAATTACCATTTGGTATACAGTACCGAATTTCATTCACCAACAGATATGATTGGCAAAAGAACCATTATTTTGATCCCATATCAACGCCAAATGGATTTAGTGTGGGCGGAGAAGGTCGTAGGATTGATCGGTCATTATACGAATGGCAAATCGATAATATACTGACCTGGAATCAAAAGTTTGGAGATAATCATGATTTCAATATAACGCTTCTTGCTAATGCAGAAAAGTATCAAAATTGGCAAAGTACTCAGAATAATTCGGGGTTTGCACCCAGTGGCTCCTTGTCCTGGCATGCCTTGCAAGCGGGCATTAATCCCGACCTCAGTAATAATGACGAGTACAGTACCGGGAATGCTTTTATGGCCAGGGTTAATTATACTTTACTTTCGAAATATATGGCTACAGTAACCTGGAGGCGGGATGGATATTCAGCTTTTGGGCAGAAGTATCCATATGCAAAATTTCCTTCTGCTGCACTTGCATGGAGGATTTCAGATGAATCCTATTTTAATATTCCTTGGATGGATTATGCAAAAATCAGAATCTCCTGGGGAGTAAATGGAAACCGGGCGATAGGTCGATATGATGCATTGGCTCGCTTGGGTACGACAAAATATTTGTATGGTACTACGCTGGCCACAGGAGTTTATAATTCTACACTTGCGAACCGGAACCTAAAATGGGAACGTACTGAGGCTATAAATTTGGGACTGGATTTTGGATTGTTTGGAAATCGAGTGGATGGTTCATTGGAATTTTACGATATGACAACATACGATCTGTTGCTCAATAGATCATTACCCCGAATCATCGGATATACAAGCGTCGTATCCAACCTTGGCGAATTGGCAAATAAAGGGTTCGAACTTACCCTGAATACCCAGAATATAGAACAAAACTTTTTTGACTGGAATTCTACTTTCGTATTCTCATTTAACCGGAATAAGATTAAACATCTTTATGGTGAAATGATAGATGTAGTTGACGAAAATGGAACTGTAATTGGACAAAAGGAAGCGGATGACATTGGGAATGGATGGTTTATTAACGAGGCTTTGGACCGGGTATGGGATTACGAAATTTTGGGAGTCTGGCAATTGGATGAAAAAGATGAAGCAGCAGAATACGGAAAGCAACCCGGTGATATGAAATTACGGGATGTTAATCAGGATGGTGTCCTGATTCCAACCGATGATAAGATTTTCCAGGGTTACAAAAGACCCCAATACACGCTAGGTCTTCGTAATGAGTTCAGGGTCCTTAATCATTTTAGTATAACTGCTTTTATTCGGGCTGATTTGGGATTTTACGGGGTGAACAACCTCCACCTCAATTCCGGCTCGAATAGTGATTATGAAAGGAATAATAGGATATACAGACCCTACTGGAGGCCTGATAACCCCATTAATGATTATGCAAGGCTCAACTCAAATACCAATTCACCAGGATTTAACTATTGGGAAGAACGTTCATTTTTACGACTCCAGGATTTGTCGATAGCATACCAGGTTCCTGAGTCTTTCCTGAATAGAGCCGGGATCCAGAGTTTAAAACTATTTGTGAGCAGTCGAAACCTCTTGACAGTGACAAAATGGAATCATTACGATCCGGAATCTCAGACTAATATGATGCCGAAGATATTTACCGGAGGAGTCCACATTGTATTGTGAATATACAAAACCAAGAAAATAATGAAAAACTTACGACTTTATTTGATACTTGCATTGGTGGCGACAACTTTTAGTTCATGTGATGAATCATTTCTTCAAACCAAGCCCCTTTCTATTTTTACACCGGAAAGCGTATACGTGGATAAAGCCGGAATGGATGCGTTACTACTCAGTTTGAGGAAAAATCTCAGACATGATTTCTATGGTGCCGCCAATGAATTAACCAATGAATTGATTACTTCCGACTGTGCAGTGGCCGGAAATAAACAAACCACAGCCACGCATAATTTTTTCACACAAGTAACTCCAACCGGAACTGGACAGTATAATTTTTTTACATATTGGAATAATGCTTATAACCAAATCAGAAATGCCAATGTAGTTATTTCGCGAATAAATAATCCTGAATGGGAATCTGAACAGGATATGAATGAAATACTGGCTGAAGGTTATTTTCATCGTGCGTATTGGTATTTCAGATTGATTCATCAGTTTGGGGATGTACCATTCCTGAACAGGGAATATACAGAACCCAAAATTGATTTTTTTACTCATTCCCGACATACCATACTGGATAAAATTCAAAGTGATATGGAATTTGCAGTGGAATGGCTTCCCATTTCAGTTGAACCCGGAAAAGTGAATCGTGCGGCCGGTAACCACCTCCTATCCAAAATTTATCTGGCAAATAGCAATTTTGATGGGGCCATAAATGCAGCAAGCGCTGTGATAAACGATGGTATTCATACTCTGATGACCGATCGCTTTGGTGTGGTTGCGGGTGACAATAATTTCAATGTGATCTGGGATTTACACCAAAAGGAAAACAAGAGCCTGGCTTCCAACACAGAAGGCATCCTGGTTGTACAGGATAAGTATGGGTTCCCCGATGCAGAAGTGAATGGTGGGACGACGGCTATGCGTAATTATGCCCCCCTATGGTGGCATAGAATCTACCTGAAAGATGCCGATGGTAAAGCAGCATGCACTGATGCAAGGGGGAATGATCAAGTAATTGCACTTGGACGAGGAGTTGCATATGCACGCCCCAGTAATTATATGGGATATGAAATTTGGCAAGGTAGCGGTAATGATTTACGGCATGACTCTGACACTAATTGGATGACAATGGACAAAGTATTACACAACAATCCGGAGTCTGATTACTATGGTCAACCAGTTACAAAAGAATTCACCAATCCAATTGACACCTTTCAAGCTTGGTTTCCATGGCCTCACTATAAAATTTATGTAGAGGATGAAGAAAGACCAGATCAACCTTATGGCGGACACAGTGATTGGTATGTTTTCAGGTTGGCTGAAACTTACCTATTACGAGCGGAAGCATATGTATGGAAAGGAGACTTGGCTAGTGCCGCAGAAGATATAAACAAAGTTAGGGAAAGAGCTCTTGCTCCCCCAGTTAGTCCGGATGACGTAAATATTGAATATATTCTTGACGAAAGAGCCAGGGAATTATATACTGAAGAGCCGCGAAAAACAGTATTGACCCGGATTGCATTCATAATGGCGGATAATGGTATGAATGGTTATTCAATAGATAATTTTCACGAAAATAACTTTGTTTATGATAGAATTATAGCTAAAAATAACTTTTATAATGCGGGTTATAGCTGGGGGTCAAATGAATTTCGAATTGGTCCACATCATGCACTGTGGCCTATCCCTCAGGACGTGATTGATGATAATCCGGGTGGTGTAATCAATCAAAATATGGGTTATCCGGGAGTGGAAAATAATATTCCACCTCAAACCACGATCACAGAATAATGATGAAAAGAGATGCCAGCTAATTTCATAAGTTTTTTTAAACTTGGGATGTATGTAATAATATTTTTGATTTTCTCTTGTGATTAGGTCAGAAAAGTGATGCCAGTGCCAGAGACAATAAACCCAATATTTTATTCATTTCGGTAGATGATCTCAGGCCCCAGCTCGGTGCCTATGGTGAAGAATATATAGTATCACCGCATATGGATCAACTTACCCGTGAAGGTCGAATATTTTCGGGATCAACAACCAGTCATAGAACTATACGATTATGATACAGATCCGTTTGAAAGAAAGAACATTTCTAAAGATTATCCTGAACTAGTCAATTCTCTTTTTGTAAAATGGGAACAGGGAAATACGGGTATATATCAATAATTTTAGATTTTATACTATAACTTTCATCTTGTATATTGGTATCGTACTACTTCATTTCTACGAAGTTTGGTAATGCTATAACAGATGTATCTTGGAATTTTAATCGTCAAAAATTGAAATGGGATAAAAATCCATCGGTAATATTGAATATATTTAGCTCCATTATAACATCAGACCATAAAAATGATATATTTTACAAGCTCAGGTAAATTATTTTATTCTGCGATTTATTTCTTCTTGCTCTTTTCCTGCAATGGTAGTAGCGACCAGGATCCAGATCAAACCGATACCGATACGCCCAACATCGTCTTTATTCTATCAGACGATCAGGCCTGGACCGATTATAGTTTTATGGGGCACCCATTCATAGAAACGCCGAATATCGACCATTTAGCCCGGGAGAGTCTGACCTTTACGCGGGGGTATGTGACCGCACCGGTATGCAGCCCGTCACTGGCTTCTATTATCACGGGTCTGTATCCCTACCAACACGGTATCACAGGAAATGATCCTGCGTTCGACTATCAGGGGGAAGGGCGCAGATACCGGGAAGATTGGCTGAAGCAGCGGTTGCCATATAAACAGAAATTCAGCGATCGATTTTATGAGAATCCGACTTTACCCCAGTTATTAAATGAAAAAGGTTATTTGTCCTTTCAGTCTGGAAAATGGTGGGAAGGGAGCTGGGAAGATGCGGGATTTACAGCTGGGATGACATTAGGAGATCCGGAGCACGGTGGCCGACACGGGGATGAGGGCCTGAAAATTGGCCGAGAAGGAATGGCTCCAATTTTTAATTTCCTGGATGATGCGAAAACTCAGGATGCCCCTTTCTTTTTATGGTATGCTCCCTTTTTGCCCCATACCCCTCATAATCCACCTGATTCCCTGCTTCAAAAATACATCGACGAGGCACCTTCTGAATCCATCGCCAAATACTGGGCCATGTGCGAGTGGTTTGATATAACGGTGGGGCAACTGCTGGATGGGATCAGTACACGCGGCATGGAAGACAACACCCTGATCGTGTATGTATGCGACAATGGATGGATCCAGAACCCTGATGGTAATGGATATATGTGGCCTTCCAAACAATCGCCATATGATAAGGGACTCCGTACGGTCATGATGTACAAATGGCCCGGGTATATTTCTCCGATGATGGACACCACCCATTTTGTGAGTAGTATCGATATGGTCCCTACTGCTTTGGCTGCGACAGGGATGGAGCCAACTAATAATATGAAAGGGGTCAATATATTGGATCTGGATGCGGTCCGGAAACGCAAAGCCGTTTTTGCAATGGATTCGCATCACGATATGGTGGATGTGAATGCACCCGAAAAAAGTCTGGAGCATCGGATCGTTTTGAAAAGGCCCTGGAAATTGATTCTTCCAGTGGAGTCAGTCGATGCCGGGGTCATGACTTCCGGAGGAGGTGGATCGTTTATTTCGGTTATCGAAACGCCGGAATTGTATAATATTGTACTGGATCCCTATGAAGAGAATGAGTTGTCTGCCTCACAGCCTGATGTGGTTGAGGAATTGATAGCTGAACTTAATGACTGGTGGGATCCAAATAAATAAGAGCAATGGACCAAGGGGCTGATACGCTTCATATGTGAAGTAAATTTCAACCAATTCAGGATCAAGTGTGCTCCGGAATCTTTTACTCCATGTTTCCGTAGGTGCTCCATTTTACCTTATACAATTTCGTATATGGGCCAGCGTACATTTCAAAATTATTCCTTAACTTGGTGATATTGAATGTTCTGGAATCTGAAAATCACCTTAACATGATATATCCATGTTTTCCGAGTGTCCTGATGACGATTTTTCTGGTTTTGACGGTGGGAAATACCACAGCTAAGTGCCAAACCAGCCCAGCGAATCTTCCTAATGTAGTCCTCATCAATGCCGACGATCTGGGATATGGCGACCTCAGTGTATACGGGGCGACCAGGGTGCAAACACCTCATATCGACCAATTGGCCGCCGAAGGCATTAGGCTGACCGATTTTCATTCGGTTTCTGCCGTGTGCTCTCCATCGAGATACGCCCTGCTCACCGGTCAGTATCCTTTCCGGATCAATTTGTGGGACGCGATATTCCTGAAAGCCAGTTTGAAGATCGATACGAATAGGGTTACAATCGCGGATTTGATGAAAAAAGCGGGTTATGCGACCGCTGCCTTCGGCAAATGGCATCTCGGTTTCGGTGAAATCTCCCCGGTGGACTGGAATAAACCATTAAAACCTGGCCCCCTGGAGGTGGGTTTTGATTACTACTTTGGGGTTCCTGTACTGAACAGCCATCCGCCGTTCGTATTTGTTGAAAACCACCACGTCGTGGGCCTTGATCCGGAGAAAGATCCCATGGTCTATGGAGAGACCGCCCGGACCCGGATCTTCGATGAAAAATTTGGCATCAATGAAATCGGTGGCGGAAGGGCTGCACACGAGCGGTACCAGGATCGGATGGTAGGAACTACCCTTAAGGACACCGCAATAGCCTGGATTCGGAAGCATCAGGACGAACCGTTTTTTATCTACTTCGCCTCTACTAACATCCACCATCCATTCACGCCATCTCCTGCGTTTATTGGTTCAAGCCAGGCCGGCCCCTATGGTGACTTTATACAGGAACTGGACTGGATGGTGGGTGAAATTCTGCGGACCCTGGAAGAGGAAGGATTAAAAGATAACACGCTCGTCATATTTACCAGCGACAATGGTGGGATGCTCAACCGGGGTGGTCAAACCGCATTGGAAGCAGGCCATAAAGCCAATGGCGACCTGCTCGGATGGAAATTTGATGCCTGGGAAGGGGGGCACCGCGTACCGTTCATCGCCCGATGGCCAGGAAAAATCAAAGCCGGAATGGTCTCGGATCAATTGTATGGAAACATCGATATCTTCGCTACATTGGCTGCACTGACCGGTTATCAGCCTGGGGAGGACGAAGGCCCCGACAGCCGGAATATGCTGCCAGTATTGCTGGATAAACCTGATGCTGTGGAAAGACAGCATCTGATGATCGCTGCGGCCAATCCGGCCAACATTGCCCTGCGAAAAGGAAAATGGATGTACATCTCTGCCCAGGCTGGTGGGGGATTCGGAGACCTCTATCCGGGTACGCACGGATTTGGTGGACCGGCGGCTTTCCCGTTCACAGGCCAAAAGAACAGCGATATCGTCGATGGCCGGATCCGACAGGATGCGCCGCCGGCCCAATTGTACAACCTGGAGACCGATCCGGGCCAACATTTTAATGTCTATCGCAAGCATCCGGATGTAGTCCGAGATATGCAAGCTGAATTGAACCGGATCGTGGGAAAGAATTAATGAGACAGATGCTACGCATAAGAATCCCTTCGTGTGGTAAATTTCATGAAATTTCCGGGGTAGGTAATCATAAGCGGAAAGTCGTAAATTACCGTAATCACATTATTTCCCTGAAAAGCATATCCATATTCAGACTGTTTTGAATGGTGCCGGCATATTGGTTTGATTCCACACCAAAAATAGTATCCGTGGTCATGAATCGATTGGAGGAAATTATTCTTGATCCTGGTTCCATATCAGATGTCTGATATGGCCATAACCAGAAAAAATACCCTACTTATGGCCAAATTTAAAATTGGACTTAATCGACAAATGGTGGATGCGTTATTGGAGTCTTGATACGATATGTCATTTGGAGCCATCGGCGAAATGGATTGAAAATTTTTAGTTCTGTGAGAAATATTACCGAATCTGATCAGTCCTTTTCCAGGTAACTATCAAGTCTCAATTAATTACAACAATCCACTTTTTTTCCAAATTGTTTTTATTTGTAATCCTCTATGATCCAGTTTCCGACTGAGTTTAATTCAATTGTAATTATTTGTAACCTAATATTTTTGGTAATCAGTATGATGCTCCATTACATTTACCCGCATGAATTTGAAGGCTTAAAATCTGTTCGACCATGAGTGGTTGTCTGTTTGCCGGTTGTTCAGCAGTCGCCACGACAAATTATTAATTTTTGAAAAATATAGATCAAATCAAATACTATGAAATCGCGGTGGGAATTTCTGTTTACATACATTAGTTTTATTTATACCTCACTCCTGGTAGCCCAATGTCCTACTGGTAATCTTACCTTAACGACCCAGTCAGAGGTAGATGCATTTGCTGTAGATTATCCAAATTGTACAATAATTGAAGGCTATATTCAAATTGGTCCATCAACAGACATTACCAACCTGGAGGGTTTACGGAATTTGGATTCAGTCCGGACTAATGTTGAAATTAAGGAAAATGAGGAGTTGACCTCATTAAATGGATTGGATCAACTTCGTTGGGTAGGTAATAATATGGAGGTTCAGAACAATCCTGCTCTGACCTCATTGACCGGACTGGGTAATTTAAACACCATTGGAAATCAGATGCATATTGATAATAACGACGCACTAATCTCTTTGTCTGGATTGAATAATCTCAAAACTATAAAAAGTTCACTCTTCATTTTAAAAAACGCAAAGTTGAAAGATTTCAGAGGGCTGGAAAATCTTGTAACTATAAGGTCTGATTTGGTGGTTGAAAATAATGAATCATTGGTAAATTTCAAGGGATTGGATAATTTTGTATCTGATTTGCAAGGTATCTATATATATAATAATCCCGCATTGAAGTCATTAGATGGATTGGAAAAATTAAATTCTATTGAAAAAATTATTTCTATCACATACAATTCTTCATTGACTACATTATATGGATTGCACAATGTCAATCTTGCATCATTACAAAAGCTTATTCTTTTGAATAATCCTCTACTATCTGTTTGTGATTTTCCAAATATCTGTTCCTATCTTGAGGCAGGTAAT
>CBFGVZ010000106.1:0-12551 GCA_965652315.1 uncultured Saprospiraceae bacterium
CTTAACCCCTTTATCTTACCGTACAAGATTTAGAATGAGTTACAAAAGCCAGGAAAAGAACATGGGCCAATACAACCAACCAACGTTATAAAGGGGTGTCGAAGCAGGATTTTTTGAGCTGAAGCTTGCGCGTGAGCTAGGGCGCCTTTGCAGAGGGCTGCTTTTTTGGTTACTTTTTTTCAGCAAAAAAAGTAACAGAGACCATTTTATTTTTCATATGTAGCATCTACAAGGTCATTTTTAGGAAATTGAGTTAAAGGAAAGCAACTATTCAAAAATAATTACACGTATCAAGGTCGCATTATTTGCTTACCCATGAATTGAAGTTTCGATTTTTTACTAACTTACCAAAAGGAAAGCGTCAATCACCGTGAATAAATCTATCACATCATATCCGATTATCTTCGTTCGGCTTATCCGCTGTGGGTTATTCTGTGCTATACTGATACTTAGCATGCAATCGGGATATGGCCAGGAAATTCCCGCCATCACCTCCTTTGGCCGGACGGACCACCACGCCGGGGATAAAAACTGGGGATTTGCCGAGGATGATGAAGGCAACCTTTATGTCGCCAATACCGAAGGCGTCCTGATCTTCAATGGCATGAACTGGCAAAAGGTCCACCTCCCCCACCAGCGCGTTCCCCGCTGCATCTTCCAGGGTTACGACGGCCGGATCTATGCAGGCGGATTTGAAACGATTGGCTACATCGACCGGTCCGACCCCAGCCAGCCGGTGTTCATTGAGATCGGCGAAGACCTGCTCAAAGGCACGGAAGAGGAAATATGGCACATTACCGGAAACGACGACCAGATTATGTTTCAGTCTTTCGCCATCATGATTTTTCTGGATGAAAACGGAATGAGACTTCAGCGCCTTTCCGACAATATCATGTTTGGTACCTGGATCGAAAACAGATTGTACATTCCCCGCATTAAACAGGGGATTTTTGTTTTCGAAGGGGAAGCCCAGCGAACCATCGAATCCGGTGGCATTCCGGAAAACGCCATCATTTCCGGTATGGTACCATACAGTGATCACACTGTGCTGATTGCTACCCGGAATTACGGTCTATATGTGCTGGAAAACGAAAAAGTCCATCCCGTCAGCGGAGTCCTGAATGCACATCTGAAAAACTATCAGATCAACGATGTCATCAGATTGAAAAACGGTGACTACGCATTGGGAACGATCCAGAATGGCGTGTATATTACCGACCCTCAGCTTAGAATCAAATACCACGTCAATAAATCCAACGGGCTGGCAAACAATTCCGTACTGGCATTGTACGAAACCCACCGCGGTGCCCTGTGCATCGGGCTCAACATCGGTATGAACATCCTGATGGTCCAGCAACCGGACCTCTATTACTACGACGTGGAAGGCAAACTGGGTAGTATATTTACCGCTGTATATTATCGAAATCGTTTTTACGTAGGCACTAACCAGGGTGTATTTGTCCAGGATGAAGATGGTCTTTTTTCCCTGGTGCCCGGCTCCCAGGGCCAGGTGTGGAGCCTTACCATCGTCGGCAATGATCTCCTATGTGGCCACAATTCCGGAACCCTCCAGTGGATCAATGACCGTTTTGAACTGGTCTCCCCCATCACCGGCGGATTTCATATGCAACAACTGAACGAGAACCAATTACTCCAATCTACTTACACCGGGCTCATCCTTCTGGAAAAAGCCAACGGTCTGTGGAATCAGTTCCAGCGAATCGAAGGAACGGACAAACTGGTTGACCGGTTCGTGTACCGAAATGGAGAGGTACTCGGTCTGCACCCCTATTTTGGTCTGGTGTATTACCGCCTGGACCTGACCCAACACCGCATGGTCTACCGGAAAATATTTCAGGACCTTGAAACCAATATCCGAAACAACGCGCTTGGCCTGGTTCTCGTAAACGACCATTTATTCGCTCAGATCGATTCCCATTTTTACGAAGTGGCAGATTCCGGACTACTGATTAAAATGCCTGATTTACAGATTCAAAAACTATATCAGGACGTAAAAGACCTTGACTACCGCATCCTAAAGCCCCTGAACAATAATTTTGAGCAAAATCGCCTGATCGCGTATTTCCCGGATCAAAATCTTATAATCAGGAATATAGAGGAAGGATATGTCAAGCAATTTACCGGATCTGACCTCACACCTCCCGAGCATTTGGGCCTCCAGCTAGAATACGTGATGATCAATGGCGAGGTAGTAGATAGCATGATAAGGAATAGGGACCTCCTTCCTACGCAACAAAACCTGTCGTTCCAATTACGGCCGAAAGGTGATTTTCTTCAGGATTTGACAGGTGCGCAGTATAGGCTGACGGGGTACGACAATCATTGGAACCCACTCCCATCCAATGGACTGCTGGAATTCAAACAACTTAATCACGGGGCTTACAAATTGGAAATACGACCCGGTGAGGACCAGGTCCAAACCCTGCTCTCGTTTGAAATCTATCCCCATTGGTATGAATCATGGCCGGGCTTGATGCTCTATCTTGGTATCACTGCTTTAATCATCTGGAATCTGAACCGACGCAATAAAAAACGACTCCGAAAAGAAACCGAAAAAATGCAACGCGAAAAGGAGGCGGCACTGGAAGCGGAACGGATCAGGGCCAAAGCCGAAAAGCTGGAGCATGAAGTCGCCTACAAATCCAAAATGTTAGCCAATAGTGCAATGACGATGGTCAGGAAGAACAATATGCTCACGGAGCTGAAGGAGGTCATAAAAAATGAAAATTCGGTTTCTGATTCAGTTCAATCCGTGAAAAGTAAGGTTATCAAGCTGATTGACCGCAATCTCAATAGCGACGAATCCTGGGAAATATTTAACCGAAATTTTGCAGAAGTCCACGAAGATTTTATTGAACGGTTCACCGAAGCTTACCCGGATATCACCCCCGGTGATCTGAGGTTGGCCGCATACATCCGAATGAACATGTCTTCAAAGGAAATTGCTCCAATTTTGCAGATTTCCGTTCGGTCAGTGGAGAACAAAAGGTACCGATTACGCAAGAAAATGAATCTGTCTTCCGACACCAACCTTTCCGAGTACCTAATGAGGTTTTGATTTTGACCTAAATTTTCCCCATCCATGAACTTCTTCATTTTATGCCTGTTAATCAATTAATTGCAGCAAATAAAACAATAATATTTTTTCCAACTTCAAACGCATGATGAGGTATTTGTGAGGTCGGTTCGGTGGACATTTATTTGACGGCCGTCGTTTTTAACGTAAATTTAACCGGCAATTCGCATCAAGATTAAAACCATATAGCGTATGAAAACGAATAGGTATTTACTTCCAATTGTTTTGTTGCTTTTCCTGACCTTGCCACAGGTTCTGAAAGCCCAGGATGAAGTGATCTATACCGGCCAGATAGTGGCTGGTGACTCTGATGAACCACTCATCGGCGTCAACCTACTGATCCTCCGGACCGGTTCCGGAACCCAAACCGATTTTGATGGAAATTTTGAACTAACCGCACGACCAGGCGATTCGGTCCGGATCACCTATATAGGATATGATCCCATCGTATATACGCTGGGTGCAGACACTCAAATCAATTTTACGATGGAGTCCGGTAACCAGATGCTGGAAGAAATTATTGTCGTGGGTTATGGAACCCAAAGGCAAAGAGACCTGACCTCATCCATTGCCACGGTGGAAGCGGAAGAGATCATGAAAACTCCGACCGGATCGGCCATGCAATCCTTACAGGGGAAAGTGGCCGGGATGCAGATCGTCAGCAGCGGAGCGCCGGGCAGTGCACCCAAAGTACGGGTGCGGGGTATAGGTTCTTACCCAGGTTCAGACAATGAAGCCCCCCTATACGTAGTGGATGGGATGTTTTTTGACAATATCGATTTTCTCAACACCTCGGACATTGCCACCATCTCGGTCCTCAAAGACGCATCAGCTGCGGCCATTTATGGTGTCAGAGCGGCGAACGGCGTCGTCCTTATAGAAACAAAATCCGGTCGACTGGACCAGCCGGCCCAAATCACATACAATGGTTATTACGGTATACAGCGGGCCAATGACGTTCTCAAAATGGCTAACGCCGAGCAGTTCGTGCAGATCATTTCGGAACTCGACCCCAACCGGTTCCCCGATTATCAATTCGTCCTCAACGCCATGCAACGTTACGGCCGGAGTCGGATCAATCCCAATGTACCCAACGTCAACACGGACTGGTACGACGAGATCATGCGTCCGGCTCCCATCCAAAACCACAGCATTAGTGTAACCGGTGGAGGTAGCAAAGCGACCTATGCACTTGGTGCCAACTATTTTGGACAGGACGGGATCCTCGATATGAAAAATGAATACCAACGATTTAATCTCCGCTCCAAGGTGGATTACCAGGCCCTGGACTGGTTGAAACTGGGTGGGAACATGATCATGAGCAACGGCACAAAGTATTCTCCGGAAAACACCGCCTGGTTTAGAGCCTACTTCGCCGTTCCGATTCTGCCAGTCTTTGACGACCAGATCGAAGGCGCTTTCCCCGATCCCTACGCCAGTGCCCAATACCTGGGATATCGCGGGGGCCAGAATCCGTTCACAGCCATGGAGTACAACAACAATAAGGAGAAAATCCGGAAACTATTGGCCAATTTTTATGTGGAAGTGGACCTCATTCCGGACCGCCTGACGTTCAAAACCACGTACAACCACAACTTCTCCGCTCTGGACCTGCGCAACGTCGATCTGCCTTTTTTCAGCAGCCCCGGTTTTCAGAATCCCGACGCCGGCATTTCCCGGACCTGGTCCAATTTTTCCAATCAGATTTGGGATAACATACTGACGTACAACAACCAGTTCGGACAACACGGACTGACTATAATGGGAGGAACCTCATACCGGGATGAAGCCTTCACTTCACTCAATGCCTCCGCCCGAAACTTTCCCACCGACCAGGAAGAAGCGTGGTATCTGGACCAGGCCGAAACTATCGTGGTGGATGCCGTCGGTGACAACGGAAGCCATCAGTACGGTATGTCGTACTTTGGTCGTTTGTCTTACAATTTTGCACACAAATACCTCCTTTACGGAACATTCCGCGCTGATGGAAGCTCCAAATACCAGGAAAAATGGGGCTACTTCCCTACCGTGGGCGTGGGCTGGGTATTGTCTGAGGAAGACTTTTTCAACATCCCTGGAATCGATTACCTCAAATTGCGGGGAAGCTGGGGAGAACTGGGTAATGATAAAATTCAGGCATCCGACGGCGCCCGGACTACCCAGGTAGTCAATACGGTATTTGACGGACAAATGGTTCCGGGAACACAAACCTCCAATGTATTTTCCTCATTGAGATGGGAAGTGGTGGAAGAAACCAATTTTGGATTGACGGGTCATCTGCTTGACAGTCGGTTGACACTCGATGCTGATTACTATACCCGTGACACGAAAAATGCTGCCATCCGGGTCAACATTCCATTGATCGGGGGTAGCGTGCTCCGCAACGTTGGCGTAATCCGTAATTCGGGGCTGGAACTGGCCCTGGACTGGTCCGATCAGATCAATGCGAACTGGAATTACAACATTGGCGGTAACATCGCAACATTGAAAAATGAAGTGGTAGATCTGTTCGGCCAGCCTTATATTGACGGAGGAACGGCTGAATTCCGGCAACGATCTATCGTAGGTCAACCCGTGCTGGCCTTTTTTGGCCGTGAAGTGGTCGGAGTGTATCAGAACGAAGCGGAAATTAACGCGGATCCTGTGGCTCAGGAAAACAATCTGGAGCCGGGTGATTTCAAATTCAAAGACCAAAACAACGATGGCGTGATCGATGACGCTGATCGGGTAGTCCTGGGCTCTTACTTTCCAAACCTGATGTACGGATTCAACCTGGGTATGACCTTCCACAATTTCAACATTACCGCCAATTTCTTTGGTCAGAGTGGCAATTCTATCCTCAACCGTAAACGGGGTGAATACATTTTCACCAATGACACCAACCTGGATGCGGATCTGGCTGTCAATCGCTGGCATGGAGAAGGCACCTCCAATAAATATCCATCTGCCAATGGGCTGCGGAAAGGTTGGAATCAGGCACTGAGTGACTATTACATCGAAGACGGGTCATTTTTCAGGATCCAAAACGTTACTCTGGGCTATACCATCCCGGGTGAAAATATCCTCGGTGGAGCATTTCCCGAGACCACGATCACCCTGACCGCAGACCGGCCTCTGACCATATTTGATTACAACGGTTTCAATCCGGAAGTAGAAGATGGGATCGACCGGCAGACGTATCCGATCCCTTCCGTCTATACGATTGGCCTGAATGTAAGATTTTAATCACAATAAAATACAACAGTGATGAAAAATGTAATTTTAAAAATAATCCTCCCTGGTTTTATCCTTTGGGTTATCCTGCTTGGTTCATGTAATGACCGGCTGGATCGGCCCGCCGAAAACCGCACTTTTGAAGAAGCTATTGATTACAGTAATACCAACAATATGAAGTCTCCTCTGATCGGGGCATATGCCGCTTTCCAGTCGAGGGGCTGGGAACAGTTTCCATTGATTTCTGTCCGGGGCGACGATGTCAACCATGGAGGGCTGGGCGATCAGCAGGATTTTGCCGAAACGGACAATTTCCGATACAACCAGGGGTACTGGATGTACAATTCGCTGTGGCAAACCATGTACAGCGACATCATTGACGGAATTGCCGCCAAAGAACAAATCGATCTTTTCGCCGAACAGGCCACCGGGAGCAACCCATCTGCCCAATACAAGGCAGAAATCGATGTACTCAACGCTTATCTACTATTTAACATTTCAAGGGTCTGGGGTGACGTATTCATTCCCGAAACTTCCAATCCCTCTGATCTGCTGACCGCTGAAGTGGTAGCCAAACCAGAAATCATGCAACACATTTCTGACTTGATGGATGCGGCTATTCCATTACTACCCGATATGCGTCCCAACCAACGAACCGATTTTCCGGGTGCGGTGACCAAATACACCGCCCTGGCCATCAAAGCACTGGCCAATCTGGAACTGGAAAATTATCAGGCCGTGGCGGATGCCACTTCCCAGATCATCAATTCCGGGTTGTTCCAACTTTACCCAGACTACTATCAACTCTTCAAAAACCCGGGTAAGCTCAGCAACGAAAGTTTATTGGAATTTCAGTATTCCGATTTCGGAGCTGGTACAGGAACCCAGATCACCTACCTGATGGCCTTCTTCGGTCCACAGAGCTGGGTCCCCAAGGTCGGTGAGATAAACGGCGGCTGGGGATTCTATGAACCCAGTCTGAAATTTATCAAATTTATGCTGGACCGGAACGACCGGGAACGGCTGGTGACCAGTGTATTGTTTACACCGAGGGGTATCGCTGAAATAAAAAAAGACCCGGCATATGCTGATCTACCCGACTGGATCTCGAATGAAACCCCGTCCGGCGACATCATCAATGATTATGCCCGCGCTATGTTTGCCAGCGGCAAGTTCTATCTGCCTTCCGAGCAGATCACACCTGGAAGGACCGCATGGGCCAATGACAAAAACATCCAGGTCATCCGGTACGCCGAGATCCTTCTGATGCATGCAGAGGCACTCACCAGAGGCGCAACAAGCAATGCCATCTCGGCTGATGAAGCGATCAATATGGTCCGGGAAAGAGCCGGAATGCCGCCATTGCAAAATGTCACCGCCGAACAGGTGATGGATGAAAAATTTGCCGAACTCGCTACTGAATGGGGTATTCGGTATTACGATATGTTGAGACTTGAGAAGTATGATGAATTATCCTACGACGGTCGGACTTTCACCGCGGACAAAGCCTACCTGCCTTATCCGCTGGCTCAGGTTGATATTTTACCTGGATTGAGTAAGTGACGAAACCGCAGTGTAAACCGTAAAAATGATCAAAATGAAAACGACAAACTATATTTTATCCATCGTATCACTCCTGTTCTTTTTGATGTCCTGTGATACCGGAATCGACCCAATCACACCGGTACAGCCAGGCAATGATGAAACCGCTCCGGTGGTAAACATTAAATATCCACAGCAGGGCACCCAAATTCGGGTGTTGGAAGAGGTGGCCTCGATCAATATCGAATTTGAAGTGGTGGACGACATCGAAATCGGCGAGATCCAATTATTGATCGACGGCAACCCCATTACTACGCTGTCCGATTTTAAAGACTATCGGCGGGTACTCGACACCTATGTTTATGATAATGTAACCAATGGGGAGCATGAATTAACGGTACGTGCAACAGACCTCTCCGGAAAGACCACCGAAGAAACGGTTTTATTTATGAAAGTCTCCCCTTATACCCCACTGTATGAAGGAGAAGTACTTTATATGCCATTTGATGGTGACTATGTAAATCTGGTCAGTCTTCAAACAGCTAATGTGGTAGGAAATCCGGGATTTGCCGGAGAAAGTGTCATCATGGGTGAAGGCGTCAACGCTTACAAGGGTGCTGAATCGGCTTACCTGACTTTACCCGGTGCAGCGTTCCAGAGTCAGACACTATCCGCAGTATTCTGGATGAAAGTAAACGCAATGCCAGACCGGGCTGGGATCCTGGTTATGGGCCCTGAAGATACAGCCAACCCGGATGCACAAAATGTCCGGACTTCCGGATTCCGGTTTTTTCGTGAAAATGCCGGGGGTATGCAGCGTTTCAAACTCAATGTGGGGTTTGGGGACGGAGAGTCCTGGATCGATGGTGGAGCCGCAGCTGATGTGGACCCCACGACAGGGGAATGGGTACATATGGCATTTACCATAGCAGCAGACCGGGCGGCAGTGTATATTGATGGGCAATTGGTCAAAGAAGGGGAATTCGCAGGTATCGACTGGACAGGGTGTGACTTGCTTTCCATCATGTCAGGTGCACCGCGGTTTACGGGTTGGAACCACCTGTCAGATCAGAGCATTATGGATGAACTCCGGATTTTCAACCGGGCGTTGACAATCGAGGAAATACGGCACATCATCGCCGTGGAAACCGGTGAGATCGTCACCAATTATTCACCAGAATACGGAGAGATATTCCGGATGCAGTTTGAGAATGAATATATCGATCTGGCCACTGAGATGGAAGCTACCGTAGTCGGAAATCCGGGATTTGCACCAGGACTGGAAGGAATGGCCTACGCCGGTGCACCGGATTCCTATCTGACATTTCCGACCACTGGTCTCACCAATGATGAATTCAGTGCTGCGTTCTGGTTGAATGTGAACTCTGAACCGGATCGGGCAGGCATCCTCGTCATGGGCCCACAGGACCCGGAGAATGCCGACAAACCCAATTTGCGTACCTCCGGATTTCGGTTTTTCCGTGAAAACGCCGGTGGGAAGCAACGCTTTAAACTCAACGTAGGTTCAGGGGATAAAGAGACCTGGTTTGACGGTGGTGAAGCTGCTGATGTAGAACCGGGTACAGATTGGGTGCATTTTGCTTTTAGTATTTCACAGGAAAAAGCCGCTGTATACATCAACGGTGAGATCGTCAAGGAAGGTGACCTGGGTGGTATTAGCTGGGAAGGATGTGATGTACTGTCCATCATGTCCGGCGCACCCCGATTCACGGGTTGGGATCACCTTTCCGATCAGAGTGCCATGGATGATCTGATGATATTTGACAAGTTTCTCACGCAGGAAGATGTACAACAGATCATGAATGATGCACCCTGAGAATGGTCAGTCATAAAAATTATAAATCAGTACTATTCTTAGGAACAGGAAAAATAAATGGATGCATGGAAGAAGTGTAGGGTGGTTATTATTCTCGCTGATCGCTATCATTTCATGCAGGAAAGAGGAGGTACCTGCACCTTCTGCGCCTGATCTGATGATACAATACGCCAGGCTGGGATCGGAATCCATCCGCCACGGCGGTGCTGTAACCCCGAATGGGAACATCGTGATTGGTTTTTCTAAGCCGGTTGCAGAAACTTCTCGTGACATTTTCCGACTCAGTCATGAAAGTGGGGAGGTCAAAGCTTCCTCCTCCTGGACGACCGACCGGAAAGAGGTGTCGATTTCCAATGCGGATTCCTGGATCGAAGGGTTTGAATACAGGCTGATCATCAGTAATGAGATAGTGGCCATGGACGGCGGAAAATTCCCCGGTGACACTTTACATTTTTCCATACGAGTCGGACCATTGACGCTGGATCTACGGACAAGGGAAGGGAATATCCTGGAACCTGACCGGATCAATCGGGGTATTTCATTGGAACCGGTTTTTGAACTGAAACTGTCCCATCCGGTCCCTGAACAGATCCTTCGGGAACATACCGTATGGTCTGGACAGGACGATGCGGGCATGGTGTGGACAGCCGAATCAGATACCAGTTATTCCATCACTTTTGACCAGCCACTTTCCTACTATACATCTTTTGAGATTTCATTTTCTAGCGACATTTCAGAGATCACAGGCCGACCCTTTGAAGAACAAAATTTTGAATTGTTCACACAATTGGATTCAACGTTTAAATTTCCTGAACTGACCGATGAAGAATTACTCATGACGATCCAGAAACAAACTTTCCGCTATTTTTGGGAAGGTGCTGACCCAAACAGTGGGATGGCCCGCGAACGCAATAGTAGCGGATCCACGGTTACTACAGGAGGGACTGGATTTGGACTGATGGCGATGATCGTCGCGGTGGAACGTGGATTTATCACCAGATCTGAAGCGATCGACCGGTGGGATCAAATTATACAATTTCTGGAAAAATCGGATCGGTTTCACGGAGCCTGGTCCCACTGGATCGACGGAACGACCGGGAAGGTCCGGCCATTCAGTCAGCGAGATAATGGGGCTGACCTGGTCGAGACTGCCTTTCTGGTCCAGGGTTTGTTGACGGTCCGGCAATACCTGAACCCAGCCTTACCAGAGGAAAAAACACTGATCGACCGCATCAATAATTTGTGGCAGAGCGTAGAGTGGGATTGGTTTACTAAATCGGGAGAAAATGTGCTGTACTGGCACTGGTCGCCGGAATACGAATGGGCGATCAATCTACCAATCCGGGGTCACAATGAAACCCAGATCGTGTATATTCTGGCAGCATCGGCACCGGAACATTCCATCGGAAAAGAAGTGTACGATGAAGGGTATGCCCGATCCGGTAACATGAAAAATGGGGATTCCTTCTACAATATCGCCTTACCTCTGGGGCCGGAGTTGGGCGGTCCGCTGTTTTTTACGCATTATTCGTATCTCGGCCTGGATCCGCGGAATCTGGTAGATCAATACGCTGATTACTGGGAACAAAATGTGAACCATACGCTGATCAACCGGGCGTATTGCATTGACAATCCCCAAAATCACATCGGATATTCAGAGCATTGCTGGGGCTTGACCGCCAGCGATGGAAACGAAGGGTATTCCGCTCACAGCCCGACCAATGATCGGGGCGTGATAACGCCGACGGCAGCCATATCAGCCCTGCCCTATACACCGGAAAAATCCATGGAAGCTATCCGCCATTTTTACTACCTCCTCGGAGATCGTCTATGGGGCGAATATGGATTTTATGATGCATTCAATATCGAAGAAGAATGGGTCGCGGAATCTTATCTGGCCATCGATCAGGGGCCGATCATTTGCATGATCGAAAATTACCGGAGTGGTATGCTCTGGGATTTGTTTATGAGTGCACCGGAGATACGAAACGGACTTGAAAAATTAAATATCAGTTATGAATAATACACCATCTAATCATCGGAGATACGCTGGCAAATGGAGCCAGTTGACACTATTTCTACTGCTTTTTGCTGCGGTATGGCTTTTAAGCACACCTATGGGTTGCAACCGCCCGATGAATCAGACATCCCCGGTGGTCGATACCGATTCGATCCTGCTAGACAAGGTTCAGGAGCAGACGTTCAATTATTTCTGGGCAGGGGGCGAGCCTATTTCCGGTGGTGCGCGCGAACGGCTGCACATGGATGACATCTACCCCGTCCAGGAAAAGGATATCATTACTTCCGGTGGGACAGGATTTGGTATCATGGCTACTATTGTGGGGATCGAGCGGGGTTTTATCAGCCGGGAAGCAGGATACGAACGCTTGCTTCGGTTGACGAACTGGCTCGCTGAATCCGACCGCTTCTTTGGTGCCTGGCCGCATTGGTGGATGCCCGATGGCAAGGTGCGGGCTTTCAGCAAGTACGATAATGGTGGGGACCTGGTTGAAACCGCCTTTCTGGTTCAGGGCCTGATCACTGCGCGACAATATTTCAAAGACGGAAATGACAAGGAGCGTGAACTAGCAAATAAGATGGATGAACTCTGGCGGGGCGTAGATTGGTCCTGGTACACCAGGGGCGAAAACGTGCTGTACTGGCACTGGTCACCGGAATACGAATGGCGCATGGATTTTCCGGTGCATGGCTACAATGAGTGTCTGATCATGTATATCCTGGCTGCGAGTTCGCCGACTCATCCCGTGGATCCAGCCGTATATCATGAAGGATTTATGATGAACGGCGAGATCGTCAGCAATGACGAATATTACAATCTTCCACAGGTCCTCTACCATTACG
>CBFGVZ010000107.1:0-12464 GCA_965652315.1 uncultured Saprospiraceae bacterium
CAATTTATCATGCAGCTCAAGCAAAACGATAAAGTCCTCCAGGAAAAAATCATCACCGGTCTGGCCAGGGATATCAATTTTCCGGCGCTAAAACCCGGCTCTTATTCGTTGGAAATCGTATGGGATGAAAACCAAAATGGAATCTGGGACCCGGCGCGATATCCCGGCCGCATTCCGGCCGAAAAGATCCAGAAAATCGAAACCGGTACCCTCCGGGTGAACTGGATTCAGGAAATGGAAATCAATTTGAGCAATGAGTAACGTGGACGATCGACGACTGAATATGAACATTGAATCAGGGGTTCTGGCCTTGTTTTCGAAGGTCTGAAATGACCAAACGTCTGTTATGAAGGTTGTTATGGAATCTCAGTTATTTTTTCGCGTTTTATCTCTTCACCAAAAAGGTGAAAATCTGTGGATTTTAGAAGTTCAGACTCAAAATCCTGCTTACACATTTAGGCTCATTAGAGAAAAGATATTCATGCAAATTTCAGACCGTAAAACAAGGATTTACCTCAGATTCGCATTTTTATAAATCAAGTTCATCATAAATCGAAAATTTCTTTAGTGGCGGCTGGTTATTTATCCGGAAGACTTGCGAATATGAGGTCTGGATTTACAATGACTTGATTTTGTATATCTTATTTAAAAAAGGTTTATTCTTCTAATCCAATCGTACTTCGTCAATCGTATTAGGTAGATCGATTTCTATTATCAACTGAAAGATGTATTTTTACACTGCAATAATATAGGATATGCTCTTGCAATCGAAGCATTTAAAGAAAAAATACGGCCGAAGAACGGTGGTCAACGACGTGTCTATCCAGGTAGAACAAGGGGAGATCGTGGGTCTGCTCGGACCTAACGGGGCAGGAAAAACCACTACATTTTATATGACGGTGGGATTTATCAGCCCAAACGAAGGTCGGGTTTTCCTGGACGATGAGGACATCACGAAGCTGCCCATGTATCGCCGGGCTCGAAAAGGAATCGGATATCTGCCCCAGGAACCAAGCGTTTTTCGAAAACTCAGCGTGGAAGATAATATCAAAGCCATTCTGGAAATGATGCCCCTGTCCAAAGCCGAACAAAAGGAAAATCTCGAAAACCTGATCGATGAATTCGGGCTGGAGAAGGTTCGGACCAACATGGGGGACTCCCTCTCTGGTGGGGAACGTCGCCGGACAGAAATTGCCCGTTCACTGGCTTCCGATCCCAAGTTTATCCTGCTCGATGAACCCTTTGCCGGTATTGACCCCATTGCAGTAGAGGACATTCAGTATATCGTCGCCAAACTCAAAACCAAAAACATCGGCATCCTGATCACTGACCACAATGTTCAGGAAACGCTTTCGATCACCGACCGGGCATATCTGATGTTTGAAGGCAAAATTCTCAGGGATGGTACGTCCGAACAACTGGCTGCCGACGAACTCGTTCGAAAGGTTTATCTCGGACAGCATTTCGAATTGAAACGAAAAGTGATCGAGCCCGATGCGTAAATGGATCCCTATTTGTCTGGTCTGCTTCAGCCTGTTCGGCTGCCTGAAAACCGAAGTCTCTCTAACCGGTGACGATTACCAGCTGATCGATTCCTTATATACAAAACAAAGAGATTCCATCCAACCACTCCTGGACTCGGCCTGCATCCAGTTCCAGGACAGTGTGATGCCAATCTGGGTGGACTCCATTATGAAGCAACGGCAGCAGGAAATAGAAAAATTGATCGGAAGATGAAAAAGAAGATCATCATGCTAAGTCTTTGCGGTATCCTGCTGGCCTGTTCACAACAAGAAAAAATGACCATCGAGCAAATGCGCCAGATAGAAATTGATCGTAGAGTCAGCCAATTCATCGAAAATAAAAAGAATGAATGCTATAGCCAGAATATGGACCGAGCCATAGCCCGTGCGGACAGCCTGTTGAAACTCAATGCCGTAAGATATATCGAAGATAGCCTTCAGCGTCCAGCATTACCCGTTAAACCAGAACTCCATATCAGACCGGCACCCCGAGACAGTATAAAACCCCGGCCATTCATTCAATCAGCACTTAATGACAGTACCAGATCACGTCCGCTTATCGATTCGGATACTGTGCAGTGATTTTTGAGATGAGAGATTGGGGGGTTTATCTTAAGTTCCCATCAGTGACCTTATAGATGCTACGTGTGAAAAATAAAATGGTCTCTGTTTCTTTTTTTGCTGAAAAAAGTAACCAAAAAAGGCGCCCCAGCTCGCTTTATAGCTTTGTCCGATCACCCGCGAAACCGATTCACAATTTAATACGGCCATTTAAAATATCACCATTCTCAACACCTGAAACGGCATTTTACCCGCCTCGCGGACGTGAAAATAATACATACCCGCCGGCAGATTACCGAGTTGCCATTGAATCGATCCACCCCGCTGCAAGAGATCATTTTTCCTGGTCTCCAGTTGAATACCCAATTCGTTGTACAGAGATATCTCTGCCTGCCTGATATCCTCGTGGACTTCAAGCACCACTGCAGAAGCCCTGCCACGATCCAGATAGTTGGGGCGTAGGCTCATCCAGTTTTTCTCCTCCACTTGCTTCCCCACAAAGGTCATCACCGGCACCGTCAGTATAAAGGTTCCGGTACATCCGTTCGCATCCGTGACCGTCAAGGTATAATCTCCGGGCATCAGAGAATCCACCTGTGCCGTCGTATCTCCCATTTCCCATAGATACTGATATGGAGATGTTCCGCCACTGACAACGACTTCGATGGACCCTGTTGAATCCGAGGTACCTGTGCCAGTGATGGTACTGTCTGATAAAATGAACTCAGTCATCAACACCTCCAGGGTGATCAGAGTGTCACAGCCCGAATCGGCATACAAGGTATCACTGTAAACACCCGGGAAGAGGTAGATTTTATCGTTGTAAAACAGAGTATCTCCTTCGCAAATCTCAAAGGATTCCCATCGCTCAGCGTAATCCCGAAACTCCAAAACCAGCACATTCAGGGAATCACAACCATTCGAAGTAGATTTATCCGAAAAATAAACTCCGGATTCCGTCAACCAGGAACCATTGAACAGGGTCGAATCTCCCTGACACATATAGATGGTATCCCGAGTGAAATAACTGGGGGACACTGTCAGATTCAGATGGACAATGGAATCGCATCCGTATATGGTCTGCAATGTGTCAGAGTACTGACCTGATTCGGACAATGTCTGGCCCTGCCAATCATAGGTTTCAGGGCTGCACAATTTAACATTGAGAATAGCTTCAAAAGCATCACGCACAATCACCTCCACAGTAGATATAGAATCACAGCCCCCCCGTGCCTGAAGCGTGTCAACCCAGGAAGTAGTCGACGAGAAATAAGAATTCCCGATCAGAATACTGTCTCCTGCACAGATATTGAATTGAGTAAGCGTCCGTACCGGATCTGAAAACCGTACTTCCCGGATTACAATGGAATCGCATCCATACACGGAAGAAAATGTATCCACCAGATCCACATCTGCGTAATAGACGCTGTCATTGAAGATCAGGCTGTCTCCCGGACAATATCCCTCATCGCGAACAATCCGGTATTCAGGCCGGAAGGTCAGGTCCAGTCGTACTATGCTGTCGCACCCTCCGATATTGGGAAAAGTATCCAGGTAATACCCGGACTTAGTCAACTCAATGGAGTCGGGACCAAAGTAATAGATATCACCATTGCAAACCTCAATTTCAGCATGTACAGAATCCGGTTCATAAGTCTGAATGTCAAAAAAATAAATACTGTCACAAACCAGGTCTGACTGTGCAAGTACCGTATCGGTAAAAGTGGCATCCCGGTTGAATATTTCTCCCTTGTACTCAAACTCTTCACCAGGACACAGATAAACCTTTTTTTCCACGATGACGATCGGACAATTAATACTCAGCGTGAAGACCTCACTGTTTATCTGATTCCCGGGAAAATTGGAATTAACCAGTGTAACCGTATATTCTCCGGCGTCACGGGGTATGGTGTTGGAAATGGAAAAATCCTTCCGCGTGCCCTGTACCAGTCGTTTTCCATTCTGATACCATAAAAAATCTGTCTCGTTGTCATCTTCATCCGTATCCAGTCTGATCACATAATTGTTGCCTTTAGTCACGGTAAATGCCGGCGACACGAATGGGATTTTCTTCTGCGGAAACATATTGATCCGAATGCCCCGAAATTTCTCAAAAGGCACCAGATCTTTGAAGGTCATTCTGTTTTCACTCACATCTGAATAAGCAACGCGTGAGTAAAGTTCAGGTCCAAATTCCATGCCTTCCAGTTCATTGAGTCGTACTGAAAATTGTTCCAATGCCGGCAATCCGGCAAAATTGGGAATATTGCCCGAAAGTTGATTCTGCGATAAACTCAATTCGGTCAGTTCAGGCAATTCCATATCGGGGATCGGTCCGGTAAACTGATTATTTCCGGCGTGGAATAATTTCAGTTTTCCTACAGGTCCCGTAGGGGGTATGGTATCGGTCAGTTCGTTGTCAGAGATCTTCAACTCCATCAACTCCGGTACATTTACCGGCCAGTGGAATGAACCAGAAAGTCTGTTGCCGGTAAAATCTACAATGGTCAGGTTTTCCAGGCTATCCAGCGATGGCAATTTCCCATTCAGGTTGTTTCTGGAAAGGTTTACTTCTATTAGGTGGGGTTTGTTCGCAAGGAGGGGTATCGGACCCTGGAATTGATTGTTACTGAGATTGATGCTTTCCAGTTTTCTCAAATCAGTAATCACATCGATCTGTCCGGTCATTTTGTTATTAGACAGATTGAGTTGCCGAAGTTCCGACATTTCCTTATAATCTGGTATCGGACCATCGAACTGATTGTTATTGGCAATTATAACTTCCATCTTTTTACTATTGGCCAGATCGGGTAGCGAGCCGTGAAATCTGTTTCCGGCCACATTGAGATGGGTCAATGCGGGAACTTTGGAAAATTCTGGTAAGGTACTCAGGATATTATTCCCGGAAATATCGAGTTTCTCCAGAAAAGGGAGATCCAGGTCAGGGATACTACCCTGCAGACCGTTTGCAGGCACTTCAAGTGCGGTCACACAACCGTCCTGATTGACGCTGATCCCATGCCACTTCCGGAATTCCTGATTCAGATTCCATTTGGATTTCCAGTTCAGTCCCCGCGTGGCTCCATACAGATCAACCAGAATAGCAGAATCATTCTGCGGCTGACAATCCTGGCCCTGCGCCAGGCCCGCTCCACTCATTACCAAAAGGATAATCAACGCCCAAGCACGACTCATAATGATCTATTTTAAAGATTTTTAGATATTAGCACTTATCATAATACAACAAAAATCGTTCCACAATCCTCTAAATATAAGCTGCGGTTCAAGGATTCAGGGTAATTCCAGCTGATTCAAATAAAATTTCGACATATTCCAGAAAGATGGTACCTTGAAATGGCAAAATTGACCTAGACCCATCGTGGCGTAAAACACAGGACAGCACAATGAGCCATCAGACTGAATCTGTTCATCCCTCCCGACAGCATAAACCGGTTCCCGCTGAGGTACGGATTCTGGATTTCATGTCCGATCTCATGGACAGTCGCTTTCGGATCCCGGGAACCGACATCCGGTTTGGACTGGATTCACTGATCGGAATTATTCCCGGTCTGGGGGACATCGTAAGTTATGCTATGGGGAGTGCGCTGGTGATCGGAATGGTCCGTAAAGGTGCCACCGCGAACATGGTTTTACATATGCTGTGGAATCTTGGTCTGGATACAGTAATAGGGACCTTCCCCATTGTCGGCGATATATTTGATGTGTGGTTCAAATCCAACCGACGTAACTATAAAATATTCAGTGAATATGTACGGGAAAATAAGGAGCCGGGACCCATTTGGCCGGTATTGCTGCTGGTTCTGATCGGTGTGTTTGGCATGTTGGTTCTGCTGCTTTACCTATTGTTTTTCTGGTTACCGGGTCTTTTCTGGACTTCATAAGCTGGAATCATCGGATTCTTTGAAGCCGTCTTACCGGTAAAAACCAGCATTTTCGAAAATTTTTCATAACTTTCTGCCCACGCAAAACGGATGAACAAAAAGAAGAAAAAGCTGGCACTTGTTCTGAGCGGAGGCGGATTCAAGGGTGCGTTTCAGATCGGCGCGCTGGAATATTTGCTTTACAATTCCATCCGGATCGAGGATGAGATGATTGACATCGATCATTTCAATATTATTTCGGGGGTCTCAGTAGGTTCGCTCAATGGAGCTTTCATTGCCACCGGGCAACTGGAAGCGCTGAAGGAGATCTGGTTTGATCTGATTATCCGGGAAGGTTCGGACATCATCTACACCTCCAAATATCTGGTCAATGGTCAACCTGAAATCAGAAAGATCATCGCCGAACTCGTTCCCGATCTCACTGTATGGCAAAGACTCCGGCTCGTATTTTCCCGCAAATACCAGGAACAACTGGCCCGTACTGTTCTGGACAATTTCCTGGACCTGGAAGGCCTGGCTGATAATACCCCATTACTCGAATTATTAAAAAAATATATTTATCTGGATAAATTCAGGGATGTGAACTACAAAATGGGGTTTGTATCTCTGCGAGATGGTCGGTACAAGTCCGTCAGCCATAGTCAATTGCCGAACGATGCGGAGCTTCGGAAAGCCATCATGGCCTCTTCAACCATGCCGGTGATCTGGCCGCCTATTCCCTTTATTCATACCATTGCCGGGGAGGAGTTTTTTGACAATGTCGATGGAGGTATCCGGAATGTGACGCCTTTAAAAGACGTGATTGATGTCATCAATGCCAATGAAACGGATGATGAGGAATACTATATTATCGTGATCAATTGCAGTACCGCCAGTCTGCCAGCGATTGATCCCGACCCCTCCATAGTGGACATCGCCGTACGATCCATGCTGGAGATCACCATGGCTGAAATATTCAAAAACGATCTGGAACAATTTCTCTGGATAAACGATATGCTGCGGGCACAAAATCTTGACAAACTGAATATTAAAGGGAAAACCTACCGACGGTTTAAGATCAAAATTATCCAGCCACCTTATACCGTGGGAGGAACCCTGGATGCCCGCCCTGAGATCATCACGGCCTGGAGAAAACTGGGTTACGAAACCGCCAAAAAGGAAACGAGCATTCAGGAATGGAATGTGTAGAAATTCTGACGGTCAGTATTCTGGTCTATTCCTCCGATCCCTCCAGCAATTCAAGATTCTCCGGAACCCCCTCTTCCAATATATTTTCAATATTTTCTTCTACTGTCTTTCTGATTTCGCGATAAAAAGGAAAGCTATGATCGATACCCAGCTTGGATAAAAACTGCGAAACCAGGGTAATCATGCTTATTTTTTCATCTTCACAAGCCAGCCACGTCTCACGAGCAAATGCAATATTTTTGGCATCGTCCCGCAGTGGAATTTCCTCATCCTGAAATTCTCCCCTGTAAAACAAAATCAAACAGGTCAGTGAGAACAGGATTCTGCGGGGAATCCGTTTTCGGATCTGGATATAATCTGCCAGCGTAGGAAGGAGTCTGGTTTTGAACTTCGAAAAACTATTTAATGAAATATCCAGCAACTGATGAGCCAGAACAGGATTCTTAAAACGATCCAGGACATCCTCGATAAACTGATCAACTTCCCCCATCGGTAGGCCCTTCACCGTGGGTCGGACTTCCTCTGACAATAAATGCTGCAGAAAAAAGTGAATTTTCGGATTTTTCAGACATTCCCCAACCGTTCGATAACCGGATAAATAACCCACAGGAACAAGAGCGGTATGTGCGCCATTGAGTACTCGTACCTTTAGTTCCCGGAATAGGGACAAATCATCTACATATTTGATATTCAACCGGGTTCCAGAGAATGGAATTTCTTTAGTGATCTGGGGATGACCGGCAATGATCCAACTGTGATAATATTCACCCGCTACCAGCAGAGCATCATTATACCCGACCCTGGCCAGAATATCTGAGGCCCGATCATGTGGATACCCCGACACTATGCGATCTACCAGTGTATCATAAAAAAAGTTGTGTTTCTGTATCCAGTCCCCGAATTTCGCACCGAGACCCCACTGTTCTATATAGTGCAATACCGCATTCTGCAATACCTTTCCATTGTCTTCAATCAGTTCACAGGGAAGGATGATGCAGCCCCTTAGTGCGCTGCCGGAAAAATAGATATATCGTTCGTACAGCCATCGCGTAAGCTTAGCTGGAAATTCCTTAGGTGGATTGTCCTCAAACTGATCTGACTCCGATACAGTGATACCGGCTTCCGTGGTATTGGACACGATGTATCGCATCCCCGGCTGTCGTGCAGTTTCCAAAAAATCATCCCAGTCTGTGTAGGGGTTTATGGACCGACTGACCGATTGCACCAGATCGATCCGGGATATCCTTTCACCCTGCGTAATACCGTCCAACACGACATGAAACAACCCGTCTTGCCGATCCAAATCATCATAACTCCCCCCCTTTGTTGGTTTGACGATCACGATGGAGCCATTGAAAATGTTGTTTTTATTTAAATCATCAAAAATCCAATCGACAAAACCACGTAGAAAATTCCCCCCTCCAAATTGTAATATACGCTCAGGAGGCATTTCGGTCAGATTGGCATTGGGCCTGTTCAAATTCTTCATTTATCCAGCGGTTTGTAGAAATCACCCACGATTATTGAAATTTAATATTCTGCCTCCTCCGGTGAGATTACCCCGTCAATACAGGCAGCTTTTGAAATAAACATCAATTTTAGGTGAAATTAGCTAATTCACCAAATAATGAATTGGGATACGGGAAATAAAGTTGAGACCAGTAGAATCTGCGAAGACTAAATGGAGGAATTCTTTCCAATTTTACCACATCAGATCCAGGGACCAAATTAAATTTCCATTTTCGAACCTTCGATTTAACCCAAACTATGCAAGGTATTTTCTTGATGTAGATGCGAGGCCTGACCGAATATAGAAGGCCAGAGTTGCTCAAACCATTGTTGAATAATTTGGGATAGAATAGAATACATCGAAAAAGTAGGTCATATCTACACAAATTATGTCTTAATAAACTATCTGAAGCCTAAAGTAATCGGTCAACTATTATCGCCAGGATTACCGGAAGCCAGGTCAATAATGGTGCGGATCGTTTTGGCATGTGCTACATCCAGCCCCTCCTGCTGATAAACCATTTCACCTTCGCGGTTGAATACACTGATGATATTCGAATGAGAAAAATCAATAGGTGAAATGCGTTTATAATTTACCGCCAGTACAGTAGCAAATTCCCGGGTCAGCTCTACCGTGGAACGGATAAACATCCACCGATCATCCGTCATTTGATTTTCTGCGGCAAATGACTTCAGCCGGGCAGGGGTATCTGTTTCCGGGTCAATGCTAACCATAATATATTGCACATCGTTCCCATATTCATCCGGTACCTCTTCCTCGATTCTCCTCATATCAGCGATCAGTCTTGGACAGGCCGCCTGACAGGAGGTATAGATCATCACCATTACCAACACCTTACCCCGCAATTCCTCCAACTCAAACTGGTTGCTGTCCTGATCTGTCCAGACGCCGGGAAGATGGTATATGGACATCTCAGGGAGTGTATCTGCAAATGCATAAGGCTCCGACGGGGATTTACGCTCACGCTCCTCATCACTCTGGCAGGCTGTCAATAGCACTGCCACTGCAATAGCGGTATATATCAAATATTTCATTGTTCCATGTCATTTTTGCTCTGGACACATCTAAATCCGAGGTTCTGAGACGAATAACGGGCTTTCATACTTGAACGAAAAGCATACCGCATAAATGCAGCATAATTCATCAGATCGGTCGCCCCCAGAGAACTTGCCCCACAAAATAAATTATTATCAGAGTTTCCGCCTTTTCTGGATTCTGTGGAGAGCAGGACCGAACTAAAATCATAGGTCCATTCCCATACCAGTCCATGCAGATCATGGATACCATATACGTTCTTCATCCCGCTCCCTACCGGATTGAGAAATGTCCGGGGCGTTTCGTACCAGGAAAGAATATACTGGTTGTATTCCTCCGTCGTGCGGCCATCTGCCAGTTCTTCGCCAGCCATTGCCGCGAATTCCCACTCATCCACCGTAGGCAGTCGCTTTCCTGCCCAGGTACAATACGCACGGGCAGCAAACCACGATACGTTGGTCACGGGTGCCTGCGGATTTATCTGTCCCATATCCGTTGCTGAAACCCAGTGCATTAGATAAGTTTCATCAGCGTACAATTTGATGGGCGTCCCTTTTTGCCAGGCCGGCTGATCCATCACAAATTCCAGATATTCGGCATTGGTGACAGGATAGATATCCATCTCAAATGGTTCGACCTGAACCGGCTGACCGGGATTGCCATACAAAGGCATGTATTCCCCCCCTTCGATCCGGGCCATTTCACCGTCTTGTCCGTATAATGTCCATCCAATCAGGAGCGTTCCCATCAAACAAATTATGCTTTTCAACGCTGTCCGAATCATTTTATTAGCTTTTATCTCTTTCGGCCCGAACCATTTCAGGAGTGACCTCAACGGGGTCATTGTCCAGTTCATGTGTGACATAAGTCAGCACATTGGCAACTTCCTCATCGGTGAGATTTTGCCCGGGCATTATACTGTTAAAAGTCTCACCATTCACGGTTATCTCTCCACTTAATCCATGAAGTACAGTCCGGATAGCCCGATTGATATCTGCGTTCAGATAATCTGAAGCCCGGACGGGTGGAAAGGCGCCGGCCAGACCATTTCCGTCCACCTGGTGGCAGGCTGCACAGGTACGTCGATAAACATCTTCCCCAAACTTTAAGCGTTCATCCAAATTCTGGGCCAGTTCCGGTTCAGAGGGCTCTGAAGAACCTGGCATCGTCTGGATTGAACTTCCTTCCGGCAGATAAATTCCTTCCATCTGCGTTCCGGTAAAAATTTTATCATTATCATCCCCCGTGACATTGATCGTGGCCAATGCACCTTTGTTAAAGGCCCGGAATATGGAATGATCAACCAGAATGATAGACTCGGGGACTTCTACTTTAAATTCCACAATGGCTGCACCCCCCGCCGGTATCAGTGTGGTCTGTATATTCTCATTCATCAACGAACCTCCTTCTACATACACACGGTCAAATATCTCGCCAATGGCATGAAACGACGAGACCAGATTGGGTCCCCCGTTGCCGACGTACAATCGTACGGTTTCCCCCACCTTGGCGGTCAGCGCATTTTCATTGTTTAATGCATTCACAGATCCGTTGAACACCACATAATCTGGATTCTCCGCGATGGCTTTGGTCATATCAAAAGCCTGTAGTCCCCGTTCACCATAGCCACCTTCTGTATAAAAATCACCTTGCATAATATAATATTCCCTGTCCACCGGGGGTAATCCGCCTTCCGGTTCGACCAGGATCAAACCGTACATGCCATTTCCGATGTGCATTCCGACCGGCGCTACGGCACAGTGGTAAACATATAGCCCGGGATTGAGTGTCTTAAAGGAAAATACAACCTCCTTACCCGGTGCGACGAATGAAGATTCCGCACCACCTCCCGGACCAGTCACCGCATGCAGGTCAATGTTGTGGGGCAGCTTGTTCTCCGGATGATTCTGCAGATGAAACTCTACCTTATCTCCTACACGTACACGAATAAAACTACCGGGCACCGTTCCTCCGAAAGTCCAGTACAGATACCGTGTACCATCCACCATAGTTCCTTCCTTCTCTAAAATCTCCAGTTCAACCTTGACCCGCATTGCATCCCGATCCCCTACCGGAGCTGGTACGAATGGCGGATCTGTAAGTTCTGCATCCATGGTGCCCACTACACGGATCTCCGTGGTATCTACTTTTTTGGGTTTGGTATCACAAGCCACCGTCAGGAGCGCAGCTATAAGCAATAGACCAGTTTGTAGCCAACTGAATTTTTTCGTTTTTACCATTTTTTAATGTCTTTTGGTTTGTTTTTCAATAGTATGATTTCTTTACAGAATGATTGTCGTGTTTCAAGTTGCTGTCTTCCTTTGGGTCTTTTTCATGCCTCAAAGATACGAAAACATAACCTATTTAAGATGTTTTTATCCTTTATTGTATCCAAAATACGTTTTATGGCCAGACCCGCTCCTACCTACCCTTCAATCTCACTTTTAGAATCATTAATCCAGTTCCCACGCGTCGGTTGTCCTCCCTGACCAGTCCATGAGAACAGAGTCCGCAATTTCTGGCGAAAGGCCCTTATTCCAGTGCGAATCTCCAGTGATAAGTTGAAAGATGACGCATTGGGATTCGGAACACTCCGGCCTCCTAGTCCGAACTATCCACCATTTACAGCCTGAAAAAAAATATATAATGGTGAATACCCAACTCGTATTTCCAAAATTTGAGGACACCTTGAAATAGCTCACTATTTCAGAGATTACTCAGCCT
>CBFGVZ010000108.1:0-12388 GCA_965652315.1 uncultured Saprospiraceae bacterium
GGACCGGGGAATTGACAATGGTTAATTGTATTTTGAATGATCGGTTGATTTCATTATTGGGTTAACAGACAGCCGGGGCCGGAAATTAATATGCGTTTCCCACTCACCTGATATGCCGAGTTGGTAACCCCGCACAGGATCAGCATAACCTCCTCAAGAGAATCATCTGAATTGAAGGATGCGTAAATCTGGCAATCCCGGATGGCTGGATTTTCATAGAAAAACTGTTTGTTCCAGTGTTTTTCCAGGAAGTTAGTGGCTTCTTCCATCGTTACATTGGTGAATTTCCAGCTTCCTGCTTCGGGTAGTTTCTCTGTATTGTCTTTTTTAGGGGAATCTTTAATCACTGTAAATTGACCCGATTCATATTGGAGCTCGTCGTTTTCGTCCAGCACTGCGATTTCTTTTTCTTGAGACGCTACCTGAACTTTACCACTGGTCACTCTAATGTCTACTTTTGATTTTTCAAGCTGCGCATTGATACTGAATGATGTGCCCAGCACCGTTGTAGTGATATCCTCAGTGATGACCTGGAAAGCCTGGGTAGTATCACGGTTTATGTCAAACCAGGCCGCTCCTTTTAAGTAAACCTTTCTGGTGTTTCCGCTAAATTCTTCCGGGTAGGTCAGAGATGCCCCCTGACTTAATAATACAAACGAACCATCACTTAGTAAGATACTCTGTTCTCCGGACGTAGCTGTTGTGGATATTTCCATCACGATTTCCGACCCTGAGAGAACTTTGGTCGGTGAGGAATTGAAATATATATAGCTACTGACCAGGAGGATGAGTACCGCAGCAACTGCTGAAAATATTTTCCGTGTACGTTTTTCTTTTTTGAGCTGGATGTCTTGCTGGATTCTGGACAAAATGCGTTTTTTGACGCTACTCTTTTGTTGATCATTCCATTTCTCCGGTACTTCCTCACTATTGATATTCCTCGTATACAATTCATCTAACAAATCTTTCTCCTCCCTGGTGGCTGTCCCCTGTAGGTATCGGTCAATAAGTTGCTTAAGCTTTTTCTCAGTCATATCTTAAGTATAATTTATCAATATATAGTTGCACACCGGATCGGATTCACGTACTTACGTCAGATTTCAGACCTGGATTTAGAAGTTTGTTCCTCATTGCCGGCGTTATCAATTGCTTAGATCGGATCTATTCTGGAACTGGTGTTCAATTTCCAGATAATGGATGATTTCCTGTTGCTTTTGATTAAATGCTGCATCGAGCTTACGGACTATATCCGGATGTACCTCAGCCTGGTCATTGGATTCCGAAATGTCTGTGACCAAATTGTACAATTGCCAGTCGGCTTCCGGATCTTCCCGCAATATCTTCCAGTCCCCCCATAACAGGGCATTGTAATTCCGGTATTCAAAAAAAAGTGTGGCGTGAGGCGACCATGAAGTAGCTCCGGTCAGCACGGGCAGTGGATTTTTGCCATCGATAAATCGATCCTGAGGAAGCGGGGCATTGGCGAGTTTTGCGCATGCCGGAAATATGTCCAATGCGGACAGCCTGGTGTCGTTCACAGTTCCGGCCTCGATGTGCCCGGGCCATCTGGCCAATGCCGGCACGCGGATCCCTCCTTCCCACAACGTCACCCCAGCCCCTTTTAATGGCGAATTGGATTGAATGCCACTTTCAATGTATGGATAAAACGCACCATTATCCGAGTAAAAAAATACAAAAGTGTTTTCGGAGATTCCCAGTTCATCCAGTTTGGCCATTACCCGGCCAATCGCCATATCGATGGCAGTCACTACCGCATTGAATCTTTTCCTGGGATCGGATTCGTCGGGGCTCAGTCCATAAGGTTCGAACGCATAATCCGGTGCTTTCCAGATGTTTTCTTCACCGGGGGGGATATTGCGATCGCCCGGATGGTGAGGGGCATCAAAAGGCAGGTACACAAACCAGGGTTTGGACTGGATCGTTCGATTCTCGATGAAATCTATCGCCGCATCAGCGAATAAATCGGTGCTGTATTCCCCTTCCAGGTTGATGGGCTCCGTATTGTGATGAAGGTCTTTTTTCCCGGCATATACGTGTGTGAAATGATCTGCATTACCCGAGGCGATCCCCAGATATTCATCAAATCCGCGGTCGGTAGGTCGGGATCCGGGTGCAAATCCGATGTTCCATTTGCCAAATGCGCCAGTGGCGTACTCCACAACACCGTTTTTCAGCATTTCGGGTATAAGGATTTCACTTTGCCGCAGTCCGATACCGTAATTCCCGTGAATACCAGACAATTGTTCTACCAATTTATGCCGGCGGGGTATCCGGCCCGTCAGCAGACTGGCCCTGGAAACCGTACAGGTTGCGCCTGCGGTATAAAAACTCGTCAATCTGGTACCTTCCTCTGCCAGTTCTTCAATATGGGGGGTCAGGATGGGTGAATCTTCATTGTACACTGGCAGGTCTCCGTATCCTACATTGTCTACCGTAATGATCAGGATATTCGGAGGATTGGGCTGCCCCGCTCGATCTGTCTGTGCCTTCAGTAAAGTACTCGTGACCATGATCATGGAGCAAATCAACCATCCAGCTCGAAAAATTGTCATTCCGTATTTCCTGATGTAAAATTCTTTTACGTGTTCTATTTTTTCCTGCATTTGGTTCAATTGAGATTTTAGTAATCTATTCCCTGGATGCTTCCTACTACAGAATCCAGCCACACCCTAAGACTATCCTTCATCCGGCTAACCCGATCTGGTTGTAAAATGGACAAGTCCTCTTTTTCACCGGGATCACGGGTTAGATTGAATAACTGATAGGAATCACCTTCCTGTAGTAGTTTCCAATCGTTTTCGATCCAGGCATAAGTTCCACTGTAAGGGTATTGGCTTATGCCCGGATAATTATTCTGAGGTGCATTGAGCAAGCCTTCATTCAGGTCGGCCGCATTGAACTGTCCATCCAGAAATTTCTGTAAATCTTCAATTATCTGATCGTTTTTCATGCTCTGCCCTTTGATTTCCGGATAGATCCAGAAACCCAGGGGTGAGGATCTTGTCGATATTTTACTTTCGAACAGTGGTACGAGGCTGATTCCATCCAGCGGGTGCCGGATGACGTCTGCACTGACCCCGGCCAGATCCAGGAGGGTGGGAAAAACATCCACCGTGGCTGTAGGCACACTGGTGTTCCGTGCGCTTATGGTGCCCGGCCATTCGATCAAAGCAGGGATTCGGATGCCGCCCTCGTACAAGGTCCCTTTTTGCTGTCTGAGGATTCCATTGTTTCCTTCCGGGAATTTACCGCCGTTGTCACTTGAAAACCAAAGTAGCGTTTCTTCAGCCAAATCCCATTCCCTCAAGTGATTGCGAAGTTTGCCCACGGCGAGATCAATTCCAGTGATCTCCCCGAGATAATGCTGCATATTTTCCGGCTGATCAGGATACAGATTTTTGAGATTTTCAGCCGCCACATGGGGCAGGTGCGGGGAGCCCATGCAGATGAAAACCAGGAATGGTTCCTCCTTCTCTTTTGCTTCACGTATATAATCCAATGCCAGGCTGACCGTGACATCAGAACTTTCCCCCTGCAGGTGGACAGGTTTTCCATTATGGCTCATCCAGGGGTCGTTTTCGTAAAAATTAGCCGCTGCGTACCAGTTTTGGAAACCGTGCGCACCCGGGCTTGTCGGTTGACCGTCACGTACCGAGCCCAGGTGCCATTTACCAAAAAAACCGGTCTGGTATCCATGGTCTTTCAGTACATTGGCGATGGATTGTTCCTGAGGTCGCAGTGCATGGCCCCAGTAGAATACACCCATTCTGGTGGGATATCTTCCGGTCAGCAGACTGGCCCGGGTGGGGGAGCACACCGGGGCACTATAGTGACGGTCGAGCCTTAGACCTGTTCGGGCCAGATTATCGAGATTGGGGGTGATGGCTGCATTATTCCCGCCGTATCCAGCATCACCATATCCTTGATCGTCGGTGACGATGATAATGAAATTGGGTCGCTGACCGGAGAGACTCTTCTGTCCCCAAAGGCTGGCATGATAAAGGATTCCGACCCCTACACAGATCAATTGGATAGTAAAAGATTTGAACATGTTTTATTCAGATTTTTGATTATTTAGACAATCACAGTCAGTTTTTTCAATTCGATCGGCGTGGTACATTTGAATCTCAAGCTTTTGCTGATCGAAAGCCAACTCCAGTTTTTCAACCAGATCCGGCCTTTCTTTCGCCTGATCCTTTTTTTCGGAAATATCCACTTTGAGGTTGTACAATTGCCAAGGATCTTCCTCCTTTTCCCGCACTATTTTCCAATCTCCCCAGATCAGCGCGTCGTCGTGTCCATCTTCCCAATATAAGGCACTGTGTGGAGAAATACGGGTTTTCCCCGTCAAAACTGGTAGGAAATTTTTGCCATCAATAAATCGGTTCTGTGGAAAAATACCGCTGGAAAGTATTACACAGGATGTGAAAATATCGGGTGACCAGAGTCTGGTGTCGATGATCTGGCCCCCGGGAATGGATCCTTTCCACAAAGCCAGTGCAGGTATGCGTATTCCACCTTCGTACAGGGTCGATCGCCCACCCCGGAGCGGTGCATTGGAGCTGAATGGCTTACCCATAATCCGTTTCTGCACGGATTCCAGGTTGGCTCCATTGTCCGAGTAAAAGAAGATAAAGGTGTTTTCTGCAATACCCAGCGAATCCAATACGTCCAGGACCCGGCCAATCGCCATATCAACAGCCGTGACCACCGCGCGATACCGCTTTGCAGGATCTTTTTCGGTGGGAGTAAAATCGTAACTTTCAAAAGCATAGTCGGGCGCCTGAAATTGATGTACTTCGCCCGGAGCGAGGTTGCGTTCACCCGGTGAATGGGGTGCATCGAAAGGGAGGTATATGAACCATGGCCTGGATGCTTGAGATTGTTTTTCAATGAACCTGATCGCCTCATGGGCAAATAAGTCTGTGCTATATTCTCCATTCCTGCTAATCTTTTCATTGTTGTGGTGCAGGTCAGATACTCCGGCATACACATGAGTGTAATGGTCTGCATTGCCGGATGCAATCCCCACGTATTCATCAAATCCGCGGTCCACAGGTCTGGAACCGGGTGCAAAACCGATGTTCCATTTTCCAAAAGCTGCGGTGACGTAATTTCCCCGGCTTTTTTTGATGAGTTCGGGAAGTATAATTTCAGAATGCCGTAGCCCTATACCATAGTTGCCGGCTACGCCAGCCAGTTGGTAATCCAGTTTGTTTCGCTGTGGAATACGTCCGGTCAGTAAAGCGGCACGTGATACGGTGCAAGTCGCACCGGCAGAGTAAAAGTTTGTCAGTACCGCACCTTCCCGTGCCATTCGGTCAAGGGTAGGTGTATGAATTTTTGAATCGGGATTGTATAAGGCATAATCCCCATAACCCACATTGTCCACCGTTATCAACAGGATGTTGGGATATGAGATAATGGTATTATCATTCTTTGCCATTGAATGGGAAGCGGGAGTCTTGACCTGTGTATAGCCAGGTTGGCGCATAAATATGCAACCCAATGACAGAAAGAAGATAAAAAGCCACTTCTCAAGCAGGAAAAAACTGAACCCTATAGTTTTCATATGTCCTCATTCGATGGTTTCGAGTGGTGGCTGGTTTTTGTCTGAGCCGGTATATCCTTCGTTCTGATTGATAACACCTAGCGTATTGGCTGCAATAACCGATTCCGGGATAGGCCACAGCGCGTTGTGCGGTGCCAGGCGGTAGGATTGGGCACCCCACTGCAATTCGATTTGAAAGAATAAGTTTTTGGCCATCGTACGATCAAAGAACCAATTGTTCTCACTGAAATTACTCAGCGAATAGCCGTTTAAATTGTTTTGTGCCATGATATACGACACCCGTACCATTTCTCCATGGCGCGGTTCTTCCGCAAACAATTCCCGGGCCCTTTCATCGAAGATGAAGTCGATATCCACATCTTCCGCTGAAACGGGTAGTGCACCTGCTCGCTGCCGGACTACATTTAGATCTGATGCAGCCTGAGATAATTCCCCTTTCCAGAAATGAGCTTCGGCACGTAATAAATAGGTTTCAGCTAGTCGGAAGATGTAAAAATCTCCATTGCCGCCCGTGGGACGAGTCACTGGAATTTGTTCCGGAACGAATACGATGTAATTGGGGAAAGAATAACTGTGCTGGAAGGTGTCCACTGGAGCGGCAAAGTTGGACCTGTCAACAGGTTTACCGTAATCCACCGAATTGGGGTTGTTATATAATATTTCATACCATTCCACCCAATTGACATCACTTCGGCGAATGTCATTTTCATAATCCCAGATTTCATACAAGTAATAAGGAGTCGGACGAGAATTCCCATTCCCCCTGAAAAGCGTATCATATTGGGGACCCGAATCGACCATCCCATTGTTACCCTCACTGTCTCTCACGCGTGCGTGCCACCAGGCAGGGGTATATGCCTGGGCCAGAAAATGACCGTTAGCCACTTTAGCACCATCGGGATCCTCAAACCGGTCAATGACACTAAATATCGTCTCTGTATTCGCTGAATGATTAATATTTTCAGTCCGGTGCAGGTCCCAGATGACATTTCGATTGGGATCTGAGGCGTCGATACCAAATCGCTCAGTCATCAGGGCATATGGTCCGTTGATTACTGCTGTTGCTGCCTGGATAGCCTGGTCAAAATCCAGGTTGGCCAGGGCCACTTTTGACAGTAGATGATTGGCAGCACCCACGGTTTCTGCCCCCGGGTCGTTGGTCGCTGGTAACCACTGTACAGCCCACTCCAGATCGCTTTGAATTTTGTCCAGTATAGCCCAACGGGAATGCGTATAAAAATCGAGCCGGGCACCCGTGATTTCTTCCCCGATAAATGGAACATTGCCATATGAATTGACTAATCGATAGTACCAATATGCCCGATAAAAATAGCCTGCTGCCAGTAAACGGTTGCGAACGGATTCGTCAGTCCATTCGATGTTGTCAATCCGGGAAATCAATACGTTGGTACTTCGGATCGAATTATAAGCCAGATTGAATAATCGGCCAGGGTAGTCGTGGATGTCGCCATCGCCGGCAGGAGTGAGAACTCTTGGGAAATCTTTGACCACTCCATTGGATTGAGCACCCGGCACGCCGAGATCGGACATAGCATATTCATTAACGATAGGACTTCTCCCGTGATAATGTTCTGATTTTATATCCTTGCGCATGGTAATCAACAGGGCTTCAAAACCATCCTCGTCCACATACACATTTTCAGGCGCATAGAAGGACAGGGCCCGGGTTTCCAGCCAATCGGGATCGGTACAAGAAGTTAGTATAAGGATGGTTGACAGTCCGGAGAATAATATATAGTATATTGTTTTCATGATTGTGTTCAATTTAGAGTGACATTTCAAATCCTACAGAAAATATACGGGGCATCGGTTCGTCTCCTGATTCCGGATCCCAGAACTCCCATTGGTCGAATGTGAATAGGTTTCGGGCAGCGATATACAGTCTCATATTCTGAAGGTGTAACTTACGGTACATGGTATCCGGAATACGGTACCCCAGCGATAAATCCTGAATGCGGACAAATGATTTGTCGAAATAAATGTTGTAGCCGCCTCCGTAAGCGCCTGAATTGGCAGTGATCGAACCGTATCGATTGGATGGATTTTCCTCAGTCCAATAGGGAATGTAGCGCATGCCCAGACGATCATACAGGTTGCTATTGCTGTGCTTGAAATCGTTAATATTACCCATGTGGCCAAGATCACTGCGGATGAAAACCGAGGCGGTGAAATTCCGAAAGAAGTTGAAAGTGTTACGCAGGCCAATTCGGTAGCGGGGTTGCTTCCAGCCGATAAACTGCTTGTCCTCCAATTGGGAATAGACTCCATCTCCATTCACATCTTCAGCCTTATAATCACCGGGTGCCAGACCGTATATGTCAGCCTGATCCGATTCATTTGTCTGCCATACACCAGTGATGTTGTAATCCCAGATCCGATCTACTGCCTCATCGATAAACCAACCATTGGATATGTCTGAGATTTCCCGCTGGACGGTTTCGCCATCGATGACTACTTCTTCGAAATCTCCGAATAAATGAACGATCTTATTGCGGTTGAGTGAAAAGACGAATTCCGAGTTCCATTGAAAACGTGGGTTATTGGTATTGTGACTGGTCAGATTGAATTCGAATCCTCTATTCTGCAGTTCGCCAAGATTGGTCGTGATATAGTCAAAACCGGTGATCGTTGGTAAACTTCTTTCCATGAGCAGATCATTCGTCGTCATATCGTATACATTCATGCTACCACTAATACGTCCTTCTAATAACCCAAAATCGACCCCTATATTGATGGCTTCGGTTCGTTCCCAGGCGAGATTGGGATTGGCCAGCGAGTTGTTGAAGACCCCTACCAGAACTTTGGAACCATTGGAATAAAGATTCTGACCCAGTCTGGCCAGTGCTGCATACCGGCCGATATCCCGGTTGCCATTCACACCCCAGGATAAGCGTAGCTTGAGTTGGCTGAGAAAACCTGGACGGAAGAATTTTTCGTCTGAAATTTTCCAGGCAAATGCGGCAGCCGGAAATACGGCCCTGGGATTTCCCTGTCCAAAGGCCGAATAACCATCTTGCCGAATGGATACCGTGAACAGATATTTATTATCCAGTGTATAATTTAACCGGCCCATGAGGGCATCACCGGTGGAATAAGCATCTGAATTGCTGAGTGCCAGATTGGTGGCAAACTGGATGGCGTTGTAGGACAGGTTTTCATTTGGGGTGAAACCTTCTCCTGTCTGAGAGGATTGCCAGCTTTGGAATTGCTCCAGGTTGTAAAGAAACGTTGCGTCGAATGTATGCTTACCAAAGGTTTGGTTCCAGGAAATCAGATTATCCAACATCCACTCATAGGTTTTTTCGTCCACCCGGGCGCCCCGGCCCAGAACATCCGATCCTGTGGGTGTGGTAGAAGGCCAGAAATTATAGTTGTTTTCGAAAACCAGTCTGGGTTGAAAAGATATTTTGTAATTCAGACCAAATGGTAACTTGACATTGGCATAGATCGAGGTAAACAATGCATTCGTCTTGTTGTCCCGATGTTGCAGGAAATGGTTTGTCAGCGGATTTTGAAAGCCTGAATAGTCATTTGGAAACCATTTGATAGAACCATCTTCTTCATGGAAGGAACTATAGGGACTGCTTCTGAAAACCTGTCCCATATTGGCCTCGACAGAACTTTGGTCGCGGTTCGAAAACTGAGCGTTCACCCCAGCGTTGAGGAAATGCGTGATTTTGGTATCGACATTGAGTCGGGTTCGTAGCGTCTTGTATTGGTCCCCGACAATAATTCCCTCGTTGTTCGTATATCCTAATGACCAGTAATAAGAGATCTGGTCTGATCCACCATTAATGCTCAGGTCATAATTTTGTCTCACGCCCTTCTGCATAGTTCGATCCAACCAGTCGATGGTGTGACCCGCCAGGTAATTACGGGTTTCTGTAGGGAAAAATAAAAGTCTGTTCAACCATTCAGTGTTTCTGTCAGTATTGGGATTGGGGTTATAATTGTACCATTCTTCTTCGCTAAATCCTGCAGGTAAATCGTCCGGATGGTAATAATAGTATTCCGGTTGATTGGGATTTTCCTTGGTGAGTAGGTCTCTGCGGAAATTAGTATATTCTCTACCATTGAGTGGCCGGACATCCTGGTTGGTTACTTCTGCTATCCCAACGTCCGTGTTGAAGGAAATGGTTGGTTTTCCGCTTGTTCCTTTTTTGGTAGTGATGATGACCACACCAGAAGCCGCGCGGGATCCATATACCGCTGCCGAACTGGCATCTTTGAGAATGTCTATGGTTTCGATATCATTGGGGTTAATGTCATTGACGCTACCATTATAAATTACGCCATCCAGTACGATCATCGGCGAACTGGTCGCATTGAGCGAAGTCCGCCCTCTGATTTGCATGGAGCTGCCACCAGCCGCAGAAGTACTTTGATTGGAATTGAAACCAGCTACGGTACCCGATAGCATTTCAGTGAGTTGTGTAACACTCTGATTTTGGTAAGCTTCTGCACTCACACGTTCGACAGAACCGGTGAGGTCACTTTTCTTGACCGTCCCATATCCTACCACGATGACTTCATCGAGCATCTGCGCATCGGTCAGCAGCGTGACGTCAATGACGGACTTTCCGGCGATCGGTACCCTTTGGGTCTGATATCCGATGTAAGAAAAAATCAGAACCGCTTGTTCTTCTACATTTGTAAGGGTGTACCGACCGTCAAAATCAGTGGTGGTCCCCTGGGTAGTTCCTTCCACCAGGATGTTCACGCCTATAAGGGGTTCGCCATTTTGATCGGTTACGGAACCCGAAATATTCAATTGGGGGGCTTCCAGCGGGATTCTTTGAAATTCATTCGAACCCGGGAGTACGGGCACGATTCCCAGTAAAGCCGGCCTTTCTTTACGGCGGATCAGTATTTTATCATTGATTACCTGGTATTCCAGGGGCGTATCTTGAAGAATGATGTTCAAGGCCTTTTCTACGCTTATGGATTTGGCCCGGATCGATGCGACGTATTGTCCGATAATTTTAGGATTAAAAGCAAATCGCAATGAAGTCTGCTTTTCTATTTCTATAAAAATGTCAGTCAGTTTTTTGTCCTGCGCGTTGAGATGAACTTTTTCATCTTCCAATCCCTGAGCATGCCCGGTGTGGGCCAAAGTAAGCTGAAGGCCGGTAAAGAGCACAGATATTAAAATGAAACTCAGCTTCATCCAAAAATGGTTAGAGGGGGCCCATATCCGACCCTTCGGCCCTCGGATGTGGCCTGAACTGTCAAAAATTTTCATAAATTTGAGCGGTTTTAATAGTGATTCATAATAATTATCTATTCTACCTTATCATCCCGCTTAAGAGCTGAGGTCTCCACACCACGTTTGCTCGCGCGGGATGATTTTTTTCATTAGCGAAGATTATTCCGCCGCTTTATCTGCTTCCTAATCACGGTATCGTACACGAAACTTAAAATACAGGATACCATTTTCTTTCAACAGGACAGCACGTCATAACCCATACCCGGTGAAAAGGGAACAGGTAAATTCCCCGTCTTTTAGTGTTACGTTGCACCGGACCAGGGGGAACACGTAGTCTCAATAAATTTTTTGATAAAAAAAATACAATTATATTTAGCATTTGATAACATGGCCGTAGGTTTATTGAAATTTAGCTAATGTGATATTTCTAAAAGTTTTCCCAGAAATCTGGGCACCAGGATGAAGAAACCAGAGAAACATAATACATTTTCATTGCAGGATCAACGATTGTTACGTTCTCTTGCGGGGAGGGATGAAAAAGCGCTTCGGGAACTATACGACCGGTATTGGGAACCACTGTATTTACAAGCTTTCAGAATTTTGGGCAATAACAAATCGAGTGAAGATGTAGTCCAGGAAGTATTCATCGATCTTTGGGAGAAACGGAAATTTAATCACATTGAGGACCTCTGCGCTTATTTGTTTCAGTCGGTGAAATACAAAACACTGATGGCGCTTCGGCACAATAAAATCCAGGACCGGCATCTGGAGGTTTTCAGGCAGATCAGCCCAACGGATATTGAAGACCATGTTCTACAGGTGAGAGAACTCCGGGAAGAGATTCATCATCATCTAAACAAGCTACCTCCTCGTTGTCGGGAGGTGTTCTATAAAAGCAGGTTCGAGCATCTGGCCAACGAGGAAATTGCCGAACAGCTCAATATTTCTAAGCGAACTGTGGAAACACATATCAGTCATGCGCTTAGATATCTCCGGGGCGTGAAGGAGTTGCTGGGGTTTTTATTAGTGCTTGGTGCCTGGATGTGTGGATTGTTTTTATGAATAACCTGAATGTGGATCATTCCATCCCAGGAACAAAACTGCAATAGCAGATTAAATGTATGACAATTACCGGCAGAGCATGCTAATACCAGAAACCCAAAGATCCAGAGCGGTATTTTGGTTACAGAAAATTCTACATCACCTGCCACCACAAAGCTATCTGCAACATTGTTGATTTGTTCTCTGGATATGTTTTTACCCCCTGCTCCCGAAGGCCCATTTTTCATTCAGGATAAATTCCCCGATTAGTGGGTGGTTTATTTGAGGCGTTAACCTAGCTCAAGTTCCTAAAAATGACCTTGTAGATGCTACACGTGAAAAATAAAATGGTCTTTGTTACTTTTTTTGCTGAAAAAAAGTAACCAAAAAAGCAGCCCTCTGCAAAGGCGCCCCAGCTCACGCGCAAGCTTCAGCTCAAAAAATCCTGCTTCGACACCCCTTTATAACGTTGGTTGGTTGTTTGTATTGGCCCGGGTTCTTTTCCTGGCTTTTGTAACTCATTCTAA
>CBFGVZ010000109.1:0-12377 GCA_965652315.1 uncultured Saprospiraceae bacterium
TGGATGCAGGTCGTCCGGTCTACTCCATCCTCGATGGTATTCAATGGATCCACTAAAATAAATCCATCCGTGGATGTCATTCCACACCCGGTGAGCGTCACCATATACTTAAAAGTTCCAGATTGCGAAGGCGTGCCGCTGATCGTCACCTTATCATCGGCCCACGTTCCGGTGACGCCGGTGGGAAGACCGGTTACTTCCGCTCCGGTAGCTCCGGTCGTAGCAAGTACGATATTCTCAATCGCCTCGTTGACACAGGTCCTCCGAAACTTTCCCCCTTCAAGGCTTTTTAATGGATTCACCGAGATAGTTCCCATCGCGGAAACCAATCCACATCCGCCCATGAGTGTCACCGTATAATTATAAGTACCGGATACCGTAGGTATGCCACTGATCGTCACTGCATCATTAGCCCAGGTTCCGGTGACTCCGACAGGAAGACCGGTTATTTCCGCTCCTGAAGCGCCCGTAGTAGCAAGTACAATATCCTCAATCGCCTCGTAGGCACAGACCGTCCGGTCTTCACCTTCATCGATGGTATTGGCTTCCACCGATGGTAATTCGATGGTTATTGTAGCCGTATCCGAAAATACTGTATGATTCCACATACCCGTTGCCATCGCCACATTTGTAATACTGATACTGTCACAATACTCAGATTGTGTCAGTTTGTGATAAGCTGCGATCGTATCCGTTTCATTGACAGCCAGATCACCGATCTGATAACTATTCATTTCCACAGGTGTGGCGCCTGTATCCACGACTACCACATCCGAAAGTGCATTGGCACCCAGATTTGTGACGATAATTTCATAGGAAATTTCATCCCCTGGCTCGTACTCTCCCATACTGGTGACCGATTTTGTAATGCTGATTCCACTGGCAGTGAAAAATTCATATGCCCCCAGGTCGATAATGCCCCCCAGTAACCTTGGATTGCCCGCCAGGTCCAGGCTGGTTCCATCCAGGTCTGAAAAGTAATTATTGAGCCCGGCATTAAAGGCTGGACTGCCTGCATTCAACGTATAATCTCCGCCTTCAGGGTAAGAGAAAATATCCGTAACACTTATATCGGTCGCATTGAAATTCCCGTTAGCGGTATCACTTCGACCTTCTACTAAACTATGGTAAAATTTAAGACTATTAGAAGAATTTATATTCTTACTTCCATTCCCAAAAATAATGCTATTGAAAATGTTAGTAATCGAAGATCCCTCATGAAAAATACCGGCGCCAGCATCACCGGCATTCCCACTAATCGTAACATTTATCAATGTAGAGGAAGAAAATTGATCAAAAATTCCACCGCCATCCCCATTCGCGCTGTTTCCGTGGAGGAGAACATTGGTCAATACAGGAGAAGAATTATTATTAGCTATTCCGCCGCCAACACCAGGCGTTCCGAAAAAGCTGGTTGTTGTATTGTCTCGGATAATGATATTGATCAGATTTGGGGAAGAATGTCTATTATTCAAACCGCCGCCAGCCTGGATCGCAATATTTTCTTCTATTATCAGATTCCTCAGGGTCGGAGATGAACTATAAATATTTATACCGCCTCCTTGGCTATTCAGAATTGAAATATTATTTACATTCAGTCCACCAAATCCATTTGCGTATCCACCTGTTATGATAAATCCATCAAGCAATGCATTCCCTACCTCGCCAGCGGATATCACAACGTGATAAATATTGCCTAATGATGTGTTAATTCCGTTCAGTATCGTGGGATACTTATCCGGGTCTCTATCCATTAATCCGGGATGGCCACTATTTGGAAATCCGCCGTAAAGCTGTACATTATAGCACAACACGAAGGCATTGTTCCGGCCGCCGTCGCTAAGATATGCGCCATTAGCTGCACTGTACAAGGGCCTGTATGTTCCTTCGGCCACGTAAATTCGCAAACTGTCCCCGTCTAGCCAGGTATTATCAGCATTGTATCGTTTTCTGGCCACCCGCAATGCATCGGCGAGTTCAGGAATGGCATTTGCCCAGGAGGAGCCATCTCCTGTGTATCCCATCAAATTTTGATCTACAGTTTTATTCACATAAAGGATATTTCCCGGACCAGGGAGGATACACAAATCCGGAATGGCCTGATATTCATACGCTCCTATGTCGATCAATCCGCCATTGTTGTAATCAAAAACCCTTGAATTGCCAGCCAGATCTTTCGTTTGCGCTGTCAGTCCGGTAAAGGATAAATTATCCCCGGCATTGACCGCCGGAGAGCACTCTACCAAACTAAAGTCGCCATTAAATGGGTCAGAAAAAATATCCGTAACGCCTATACCCATCGCATCGATGTTGCCATTGTCGGTGTCATTTCGGTTCTCAATTAAGCTATGAACAAATTTGGGGTTACTACTATTTACATTGCTTATATTATTTATTCCATTCCCAAACACAATAGTATTTAATATGTGCGGAGCGGATGCATCATTATAAAACCCTCCACCGGCATCCGCAGCATTACCACTTATTGTACTATTAATTAATACCGGAGCGGATGCATTATTATATAAACCGCCGCCGGCATCTGCAGCATTGCTACTGACCACGATGTTTGTCAGGGTAGGAGAAGAATTTTCATTATACATTCCAGCACCGAATTGTGCCATGTTATTGAGAACCACGACATTGGTAAATGAAGGGGAACTATTGATGTTGTAAATTCCTCCTCCGAAAAACTCCGAAGCGGCATCTGTCGCATTCCCATCGGTAATAGTAAATCCGTCCAGGATCGCTGTGGTATCGAGGTTGAGGTTTGAAATGACATGGTAGCTGTTTCCTGAGGATGTACCGTCGTGATTAATATCACCACTCAGGTTAGTTGTATTTGTCACCCAATTACGATGAGTTAGTTGGGTCTCTGTACCCGAAAACCCACCATAAACAGCCACACCATTACGCATTGCAAAAGAAACCGTGCGATCCATATCAGAAGAAGGACTGTAAGTACCTTTAGCTACCCAGATCTGATTAATTCCCGAACAGGTACTGGCCAGTGCATCCTGCAGGTCGGTAAATGCATTTGCCCAGGACGTCCCATTGTTTTTTCCGGTGGCTGCGTGGTTTACATATAAGATGTTTCCAGCTGGGCAACAGACCACTCCCTGATTCTCATATGCACCCATATCCACTGGGCTTCCATTGTAAAAGCGGTCATTTCCATCCAGATCGGTAGTTACTTCCGGAGGAAAGTCCGTATTGCTTCCCGCATCGATAGCCGGAGAGCAAGGTTTCAGGCGAAGATCACCGTCCCCGTATTGGTCTATGAAAAGTGGATCTACATCCAGATTACCCTGTCCCATATAACCGTCCTTCACGATGGAATAACTGACCTTTGGAGCATCCGGTGTAAAGCCAAATCCACCGCCAATCTCGCCATTATTTCCCCAAATGATACAATTCCTATACCTGGCCTTGGAAGTGGCACTTCTATGGTATGTAGCAAAAGACCCAAAATTAACACTGATACTACAGTTTAAAAACAAGGGGTCGGTGTCAGAGTCGTTGTATATTGCACTGCCGGACTGAGCTGAATTCCTAAAAAAGATACAGTTGTAAAACATAGGTCTTGCGGATCGTATGTATACTGCCCCACCACTGAAATCCACCATGTTGCCCAGGAAGCTGCAATTATAAAGTTTGGACTCGTCGCCGAGTATAGTCATTCCTGCGCCCTCCGACTTTGCTGTATTGTTGATGAATCTGCAGTTGTATAGTGTTGGAGATCCGCTGATATACATACCTCCACCAGCGCTTGTATTTGTAAAATCAGCAGAATTCCCAATAAAGCTACAGTTGGTCAAAGTAGGGCTCCCTCCGATGCTGAACATCCCACCACCAAAACTCGCCACATTATCACGAAAGATACAGTTGGATATAGTGGGTGATGAGCCTCTGATTCTCATACCACCCCCAATATTATGTGGGGCTGAACCAGTCGCATTTCCACCAGATATAGTGAATCCATCCAATCCAGCAGTAGAGTTTACCCCGGTTTCGTAATTGGAAATAACGTGGTAACTGTTGTTTCCGCTTATAATGCCATTCACATCATCATTGTCTATATCGCCGCTTAGTATGGTCTCGTTCGTGACCCAGTTCCGATCAGAGCGCTGAGTCTCGTTTCCTGCGAAACCACCATAGATGGCCACGCCATTTTTCATCTGAAATGAAATTTCACGGTTCTGGTCAGTAGTGGGTTTGTACGTACCAGCAGCTACCCAGACCTCTATTACTTCGGGAGCATCGATGGCGGCCTGTAAATCACCAGTGGCGTTCCCCCAGGAACTACCATTCCCATGGCCACCGGATTTTACATAAATTATTCCATTCGCATCGGGCATCTGAGCATGTATCGGACCAAGTGTACAAACAATTAAAAATACAACGGCTAAAATTTTAGACATCATAGCGGGTTTAGCTAATGATTGAACCAATAAGGAATTCAGGATATAAAGAAGTACATATCCTAAATTTTGTCTGTAAGCAAAACTGTTCAAAGGGGATCACATTTGGGGTCGGCATAATAGAATTTTGGTGGTTTGCTTTATTCTTTTTCCATCTGGCCTTTTGGGTGTTTCGCTGACTGTTAGGATTTCGGCAAGAAATCCCTATATCGTACATCGTTCCTTTTTGGCCAAAGATGGGTTAAAGGTATAAAAATATTATCACAGTAATATTAGCAAGTAGAATTTTTTGACATAAAATTGACCATCATAGATGATAAGATTAATGAGGGCAAATCAAAAGGCATTTATATTTTCCGGATCAATCAAATTGGTCTTGAAAGTGTTAAATTTTAATCTAATTTCGGTGTGTTTCAGCATTTGTATTTGAGCGAAATGGTCTCGGTGGGTGATGAAAACGTCAATGGCCGGCTGAAGTCGTCAGCGAGCTCGGTGCGTGTTATACGATACGTCAGCATCATACCCGTTCCATTTCTGAACCCGTATAGCGGCAATTATTGAGGCTCAGATGATAAATCATCCAACCCCTTCAGTGAATCGCCTGAGTTTCTGTTTCCAATTGCAGAACATTCCGGAGATTTTTCTGTTGGTTTCTTACTTAAAGATATGTAGATGATCGGATTTTTTATCATTCTGGCGGTGATTGATTTTTATGCCTACCGCATGGTCAGGCAGATCGATTACCTGAAACGCGGTGTTTGGGTCTTCTGGGTACTTAATGCGTTGATGTATGCCTATATGGTGAACGTTTTTCTGGATTGGGTAGTCACAAATCATGTGGTTTCCATCTATCTGAGAGCATTCGTGATCATCTATTTCTTCTCCAAATTCGCATTTATTCTACCGCTGATCCTGGATGACCTGCGCCGAATGATACAATGGATCGTGATCCGGTTTCGCAAACCCCGGACGGCACGGGTGAACAGGCAGTCCAGAAAAAAGTTCCTGAAGCAAATGTCAGTCGCCATGGGTGCGGCGCCTTTTATGGTAATGGGCTATGGAGTCGTACGCAATATTTACCGATACCGTGTCCTGGAACAAAAAATTAAAGTACCCGGCCTTCATCCGGATCTCGTGGGACTGCGAATCGTCCAGATTTCCGATATACACTCCGGTACATTTCCGGAACGCGAACCTGTACTACGCGGGATAGAAATGATCAATGAACTCCAGCCCGATATTTTTGTGTTCACAGGAGACCTGGTCAATTCCACCGCCACGGAGATCGATCCATTCATGGAGTATTTCTCGCAGATCAATGCACGGTTCGGTCAGTATAGTATCATGGGCAATCATGACTACGGCGACTATCATCCCTGGATCTCTGAAGCTGAAAAAATTCAAAACGATCGGTCATTCGAAGAAAAACACCGTGAAATGGGCTGGGACCTGCTGCGAAACGAAAATCGGAGTATACAGATAGGAGCGGGTAAACTCGGTATAATAGGAGTGGAAAACTACAGCACATTACCACACTTTCCAAGGAAAGGTGACTTGCCAGCCGCCCGTCAGGGTTTGGGGGATTCGGATTTTCGCCTGCTGCTATCGCATGATCCTACGCATTGGAACGCGGAAGTGACTACTCAGAATCCTGATATAGACCTCACTCTTTCCGGCCATACCCATGGTTTTCAGTTTGGATTTGAGATCCCCGGTGTGGTCAGATGGAGTCCCGCGCAGTATATTTATAAGGAATGGGCCGGTTTGTATCAAACTAAAAATCAGTTCCTGTACGTTAATAGAGGTTATGGAGTATTGGGGTATCCGGGTAGAGTCGGGATACTTCCCGAAATTACATTAATAGAACTCGAAAGCGCATGACCCTACCACGTCGGTATTTTCTTTTGTTAACAGTTTTTTCTGCTTTAGTAGCCTGTAACCCCAGGGATGATAAGGGGGAACAGCTGATAGGAGACTGGATGCTCGAATCGGCAGTACGTCAGGGCAGGCAGACTTCCACACTGGACGGACTTCGGTTCACCTTTACGGACGATTCCGTGTTTACAAATTTGCCCGTTTTTGAAAATCACAATTATACCTATTCCGAAGATACGCTGATCATTATGGCGAAAAATCCGTATGTCTTTCATGTTTTTCGGGCAGATTCTTCCCGGCTCGATCTTGACGGAGAAATCCGGAATGTGCATTTCCGGCTGAATTTTCAAAGAATCCAACCATGAGATACTGGATAACAGCATATCTGTGGGTGATTTTTGCGGCGGTGGGCCTGGGTCAAGACACTTTGACCTATGAAGAGGCATACATGGCCGAATATCAGCAGCGAATTCGGAAAAGCCATATCAACGGATTTTATATCCCTGAGGATCTGAATGATGCCATCCGGATATTGGATGAAATAGTGGATGAAGAAGGCAAAGCCAAATTCAGTGCACGGCCCGATTCGGTGGCGGTCAATGGGGTGTTTTTTAGCTTTGGCCGGTGGATCAACATCAATTGGGGGATGGAACTGGGCAGTCGTCTGACTGTAGCACTTAATGAACTTGGAGTGAGTTATCCGGAGGATATGATCCGTCTGATCATGTATGCTTATCATCGGCATCTGAACGGACAACCCCTGAAAATCGATCAATTGGTGCAGATGGTGATTGACGAACGGCTGGAACGAGAACAGAAGGCCGCGAATTTAGCCCGGAAGGAACCGTAACGATTCTGTCAAAAATTCCTATACTTGCAGAAATTTATTCTAACTCTGGTCAACAATTCCGACCGGTTCAGAATTGTATATTGTCAACATTATAGATTGAATAAACAGAATACGCCAATTAGACCAGAAAAAGAGGTGAATCTGTCAACCATGTAATTGAAATCCTGTATGTCGAAAAAACTAGTCATAGTTGAGTCCCCTGCCAAAGCCAAAACCATTGAAAAATTTTTGGGTCAGAATTTTATTGTCAAATCCAGTTTCGGCCATATCCGGGATCTGGATAAAGGCGATGGAGCTGTTGATATCGATCAGAATTTCAAACCCCGGTACGTAGTTTCTCCTGAAAAAAAGAAAGTAGTCAAAGAATTGAAATCCATGGTAAAAAAAGTGGACGAGGTAATCCTGGCCACGGATGAAGATCGGGAAGGAGAAGCTATTTCCTGGCACCTATGTGAAGTGCTCGGCCTCAATCCCAAGACTACGGATAGGATCGTTTTCCGGGAAATTACCAAATCCGCGATCGAAAAAGCGATCAACAATCCCCGGACGGTGGATGAAAAATTAGTCGATGCGCAACAAGCGCGCCGGATACTGGATCGACTGGTGGGCTTTGAACTGTCTCCTGTTCTCTGGAAAAAAATTAAGGGTAACCTCAGCGCTGGCCGGGTACAATCGGTGGCAGTCAAACTGGTGGTGGAACGGGAACGGGAAATCAACAACTTCGAGGTGTCCAATTTTTACAAGGTCACCGCTATTTTTTCCATACGCAATGAGGATGGGAAATGGGTGGAGCTTAAAGCTGAACACCCCAACAGAATGGCCACAAAGGAAGAAGCCAAAGCATTTCTGAAGGATTGCCTGCCAGCTGATTTTTCAATTGCGGAAATCGAGGTCAAGCCGCTGACCCGGAAGCCATCGGCTCCGTTTACAACTTCGACGCTCCAGCAGGAGGCCAGTCGCAAGCTCAATTTCAATGTGAAACGAACCATGAATGTGGCCCAACGACTGTATGAAGCAGGTCACATCAGCTATATGCGAACCGATTCCATCGTACTTAGCCAGGATGCCCTTAACAATATCCGTAAGACCATCGAACAGGAGTATGGCCCGGACTATTCGCAGGTCCGGAAATTTAAAAACAAATCTTCGTCCGCACAGGAAGCGCACGAAGCCATTCGTCCAACCAATTTCAGTCAACGGCACGTGAGTACGGATTCGGATCAACAACGGTTGTATGACCTAATATGGAAGCGGACGGTTGCCAGTCAGATGGCTGATGCGCGATTGGAAAAAACTATAGTACACATCGATATCTCCACCCGACCTGGTGACCAATTGAAAGCGGAAGGAGAGGTGCTGATCTTTGACGGTTTTCTCAGGTTGTATATCCAGTCCACGGATGACGATGAAGAACCCGATGAGAATAATTCGATGCTTCCCCCGCTGCGGAAAGGCCAGAAACTGGATCTCAAATCGATGACCGCAAAGGAAAGCTTTACCCGGCCCCCTGCCCGCTACACGGAAGCCAGCCTTGTGAAAAAACTGGAAGAGCAGGGTATAGGCCGACCGTCTACATACGCCCCTACCATCGAGAAGATCATGGAAGAAGGACGGGGGTATGTGACTAAGGAAAGCAGGGAAGGTGAAGAACGGAAATTTTCCATACTGACACTGGCCGATAACCGCATTACTGAGAAACAGGATACAGAGATAACCGGTGCTACCAAAAACAGGCTTTACCCAAGCGACATGGGTATGGTAGTGACCGATTTCCTGGAGGAACATTTTGAGAAGATCATGGATTACGATTTTACCGCCAACATCGAAAAGGAATTTGACGCCATCGCGGATGGAAATCTGGAATGGCAGGCGATGCTCAGCCGGTTTTATGGACCTTTTCACCAAAGTGTGGAGCAAACCCTGGAAGAAGCGGACCGATTTAAAGGCGAACGCATTCTGGGGATCGATCCGGAGACTGGACTGCAGATTATTGCGAGAATTTCTAGATTTGGTAAACCGCTCGTGCAGAAAGGGCATTTTGATGAACTGGAGGAAGGGAAAAAGCCAGACTATGCCAACCTGAAAATAGGGCAGAGTATAGATACCCTGACTTTGGAGGATGCACTCCAGTTATTTGAATTACCCCGGGAATTTGAACCCTTTGAAGGCAAGGCTGTCGTGGTGACTTCGGGCCGTTATGGACCTTATATGAAGTGGGGGGACCAGAACATTTCCATTCCCAGAGGAGAAGATCCATATCAGGTTACACAGGAAAGGGCTTACCAATTGATCAGGGAGAAAAAGGAGGCCGATAAACCAGTGATCACGTACAAAGGGGAACCCGTGACAAAGGGTAAGGGACGGTTTGGTCCATTTCTGAAGGTCGGGTCGTTATACGTCAATATTCCAAAACGATATGACCCGGACAATCTGACCCAGGCTGAAATGATTGGATTGATCGAAAACAAAATTGAAAAAGAAGCAAACCGTTATATTCAAAAGTGGGATAAGGAAAAAATAGCATTGGAAAACGGTCGTTGGGGACCTTTTATCCGATTCAAGAGGAAAAGTATTTCATTACCACGGAAATCCGACGGGGAAAAGTACACCAAAGAGGAATTGATGGAGTGGACACTGGAAGACGTGATGAAAATTGTCAACGGCAGTAATAAAAAATAAAACCCATAAAATGACAAAGATAGACGAAATTGATCTGAAGATTCTCCATGAACTCATCATTGATGCCAAGAAAGCCTATACTCAGATTGCTAAGGATTTGGGTATCTCCAATACACTGGTGCATCAGCGTATTGCGAAAATGAGGGAGTCCGGTATCATCGATAAAATAGAAGTGAAACTCAATCCTAAATCGCTCGGTTTTGAAACCTATGCATATATGGGTATTATTCTTAAGGATACCAGCCGGTCTGCGGAAATCGTCGAAAAACTCAAACTGATTCCGGAGATAATTGAATGCAGTTATGTGACCGGGAATTATTCGTTTTTGCTCAAGGTAGTGGTCCGTAACAATGAACACCTCCGGGATGTCTTTGAACGGCTGGACAACCTCAACGATATTCAGCAAACGGAGACCATGATTAGTTTTGGCTTTGAATTTCAGAAAAACATCCCCATCGAACTTTTACAAATGGAAAATTGAAGGACAGTTGAATCCCCTGTCGGCGATTCGGAACAGATGGTGATTGATGAAACGTGCACGCATACACGACGTGCTACGCTCTGCATCATATTATTCACCCCTGAGCAACTGGAACTCAGTTCCAAATACCTGCTCCTGCCATTATTTCGGTCTTTTAAAAATAATATTTTTGCCAATATCTACTATGGGATATATAATTTTCCTAATTTTATTGAAAATGTCTGTCACATCGTGGAAGATGACCATTGGAGTAAATTTTATCGAACTGGCCGTAACAGGGAATTCCTAAATCCGGCTTCACCGGGTATGACTCTGTCCCATCGATTTCTAACCTATTGGCACGCTGGTAAATTCGCGAGTTTTCACTTTCCTGTATCAGCGATTACTTCTCATTATTTGTGGAAATTAATTTGAATGTAGTGCCCGGATATACTCAACATAACATCGGTCGAAACCTAACAGGAAAGTTCATTCATTCATTTCAAAAATGGAAATAATTATAATACTCTTACTCGTGTTGCTGAATGGCGTTTTTGCAATGTCGGAAATGGCCCTGGTATCAGCGAGGAAGTTTAAATTGGAATTTGGAAAAAAGAAAGGTAGCCAGGGAGCGAAGACTGCGCTTGATCTGTCTGAAAAACCTACCAAGTTCCTTTCAACAGTTCAAATTGGTATTACCCTGATCGGAATATTGCTTGGGGTTTATAGTGGTGAAAATCTGACGAGTGATGCGGCTTTGCTGATCAGTAAGGTGGAACTGCTTCAGCCTTATGCCTCACAATTGGCCACGGGGTCCGTCGTGGTAATCATCACCTATCTGTCCATTGTTCTTGGCGAGCTCCTACCCAAACGTCTCGGAATGACTTTCCCTGAGCCAATTATTACCTTTATGTCCCGTCCAATGAAGGTATTGTCCATTATTGTGTCTCCATTTGTGTGGTTGCTGACCAAAAGCAACAACTTGATATTGAAACTACTCGGTATCAAATACAAAGTGGATAATGCCATTTCGGAAGAAGAGATTAAATCCATCATCAAGGAAAGTGCTGAGGGCGGTGAAATCCAGGATATCGAACAGGATATTGTCGAACGGGTTTTTGAAATGGGAGATCGTAAAGTGGATACGTTGATGACACATCGTAACGATCTGGTCTTTTTTACAATAGATGATACGTGGGATGAGATTAAGGAAAAGATCAATAACGAAAAACATTCAGCCTACCCGGTCAGTAGTACCACGAATCTGGAGAATATGCTGGGAATTGTTCTGCTGAAGGATTTATTTGCCCCTTCAAATCACGAACCTTTCAATATTTCAGCGTATATCAAGGATCCGATATATTTCAATGAAAACACTTATGCGTATAAGGTTCTGGAAATGTTTAAAATGGAACGAATGCATTATGGTATGGTGGTAGATGAATACGGTACCATCGTAGGTATGGTCACGATGGATGATCTACTTGACGCTCTGGTCGGGGAGGCGACCGAGAATTATCACAAAGAGTACCAGATTATGCAGCGTGATGAAAAAACCTGGCTCGTAGATGGCCAGTATTCCCTGATCGATTTTTTGAAATATTTTGACATTACCCTTACGGACGAACAGTACAACGAATTCACCACAGTGGCGGGCTTATTTCTTCTTCAGAGCAGTAAAGTTCCGGATGTGGGTGATACCACCGAAGTGGAAGGATATATTCTTGAAATCATTGATAAAGATGGTCAGCGTATAGATAAGATTCTGGTTACAAGAACCTGAACGTACAAAGAAATTCCAGGGGGAGCGGTACACCGGCACCGATTATTTCGTATCGCATCCTGCAGAAAGCTCACTTACTGAGAACGGGGTTCATATCCTTTCAAAAACCCAGCACTGGTTTCACAATATCCAGCGCTTCTGTCGTAGCTCCCTGATTCTTCAGACCACCGAATATGGTGAATCATTGAGTCTATTGCACCGTGTTGAAGTGGCTCAATAGAAGAAGAGGGTGTTAATGGAACTGGCAGCCATATTCCTTGTTAATCATACTACTCATTGTTACCTCCAGGAATCGTTCACACTTATCCT
>CBFGVZ010000110.1:0-12280 GCA_965652315.1 uncultured Saprospiraceae bacterium
GTCGGAGTTGACATCCTGGGACTACAGAGCCCCAGCTGTGTAGAAAACATCTTCCGCTTTTGTTGGAGCTGGAGCTCCAACTCCCCAGCCCAGCCCCAGCTGTGTAGGAAAGAAATACTGTTTTTGTTGGAGCTGGAGCTCCTGGGGCTACAGAGCCCCAGCTCTGTAGAAAAAATCTTCCGTTTTTGTTGGAGCTGGTCCCATGGGGCTACAGAGCCCCAGCTCTGTAGAAAAGAAAATGTTGGAGCTGGAGCTCCAACTTCCCAGCAGAGCCCCAGCTCTGTAGAAAAAATCTTCCGTTTTTGTTGGATGGAGCTCCAACTCCCCAGCCCAGCCCCAGCTCTGTAGGAAAGAAATACTGTTTTTGTCGGAGCTGGAGCTCCAACTCCCCAGCAGAGCCCCAGCTCTGTAGGAAAGAAATACTGTTTTTGTTGGAGCTGGTGCTCCAACTCCCCAGCCAGTGTCGGAGTCCATTACCCTTTCAGGCGCTCGGCAAACTCCAACTCCCCAGATCTTCCTACGTCTTAGCCAGTGGTTCAGGTGTAGGAATTTCTGCCAACTGTTTCTGAAGTTTTTCCTTGACGATGTTAAATTCCGGCATCATGGCTTCGTCCATAGGGGCTGGTTCGGGGAGGTTCTCACGGAGTGGATCTACCTGCTTACCGTTTTTCCAGAAGCGATAACACACGTGCGGTCCGGTGGCCAGGCCGGTGGAGCCCACATACCCGATGACTTCGCCCTGTTTCACATGAAGACCTTTCTTCATATTGGCCGCGAATTTGTTCATATGTAGATATTGGGTGGAGTAGGTGTCATCGTGTTTGATCTTGATGTAATTGCCGTTGCCACTGGTCCGACCGATCCTTTCAATAACCCCGTCAGCAGTGGCATAAATTTCGGTGTTGTAGGGCGCGGCATAATCGGTTCCAAGGTGCGCTTTCACCCGTTTGAGCACCGGATGAAAACGGTTGAGATTGTACCGGGAAGAAATCCTGGAGAATTTGACCGGTGCTTTCAGGAAGGCTTTCTTCATTGGCCGCCCATCTTCGCTGAAGTAACCGTCGTATTTACTGTTGTTGTATTTGAATGCATAATAATCCTTACCGGAAGTCTGAAAAAAAGCGGCCTGCATTTCACCGATCCCGACCGAAACTCCATCGACAAAATATTCGTCGTACAGTAATTTGAACTGATCCCCTGGTTGAAGATGGTGGAAATCTACCGACCAGGCCAGCGCATCCTCCATTTTGGCAGTCAATGCAGGGATTTGGTTACTTTCAATGTCGTAAAACGAAAAGGCATTCCAGAGCGATGATTCGATGAGACCAGCAAATTGTCGGTGCAGGGTATCCACCGGTTTCTGGCCTTTTATAATACCCTTTTCTTCTTTGATGTCGAAGACGTAATAATTGATCGCATCCGGTTCGTATATGAAATAACTAGGAATTTGGGATGACTTATCTGTAAGAACTTTGTATTTTTTACCAGCCCGAAGTTGACGAACATCGAAAACATTTTCACCAGCTTCCAGTAATTTGTGAAGCGTAGAAACTCCAATTCCGAGGGATGAGAATATTTCGGATAACACTGAACCCTGTTCGATCAAACCTTCCTCGGTTTCATACAATGCCATATTGATGTCACAATAGTCGTATTCGGGTATTGCAATCGGAAGCGATGTGTTCGAAGGTTTTTCAGTGAATTGGGGGAACAAACTTTGGTTGATAAAACGGGGGGTGTTGACCCCGATAAAAATGAAGGATGCAAGTACCACACCCACGAAGACCTGTCGGGGTGTTGACTTCGTAAACCTAAACTTCATATTTCCTTATTTTGAATTTCGGCGATAATGATACAAAAAGTTATTTTTCCGGGCTACTAAAGATGAAATAATAACACTTTTCTGATTTTTAGTATATCTGCAAAAGTGTGATTTTTTGTGTTCCTTTGCAAGTGTAATGATCCAATATTTTACATTGAATTGTCAGGGCCGTTTGGTCTCGCTCGAGCATCCTGTTGTCATGGGTATCATCAATGTCAATTCAGATTCGTTTTACACCGGATCCAGAGTGACGGAAACAGACGCGGTATTGGGAAAGGTTGGTCAAATGGAAGCAGAGGGTGCACTTATGATCGATATCGGAGCCATGAGCAGTCGTCCGGGGGCATCGATCCTGGCAGCAGACGAAGAATGGGACAGACTGGCCGATGTAGTGTCGGCGGTCCGGAACCAATTTCCGGATCTAATCCTGTCTGTAGATACTTTACATAGCTCCACTGCCCATAAGGCACTCGATCTGGGAGTGGATATGATCAATGATATTTCAGGGGGAACTTATGATGATAAAATGCTGAAAACGGTGGGGCAGTACAAAGCTCCTTTTGTGATCATGCACATGCAGGGACTGCCGGATCATATGCAGGAGAATCCGCAATACGAAAATGTAGTCACTGAGGTGTTTGACTTCTTCGTCCATCAAATGGCGAAAGCGGAAGAAGCCGGAATCGTCGATCTTATCCTGGATCCTGGATTCGGATTTGGAAAGACCCTCGATCACAACTATAAATTATTGCAAAATCTCCACGCCTTTGAAATTTTAAGGTTTCCGGTTATGGTCGGTGTATCCCGCAAGGGAATGATCCAGAAATTGCTCAGCGTCGATACCGCGAATGCACTCAATGGAACAACAGCGATCCACATGCTGGCGTTACTGAAAGGGGCGCGGATATTGCGTGTACACGATGTAAAAGAGGCGGTGGAGTGCGTGAAGGTGTGGGAGAAGTTTATTAGTTGTTAGTTATCGGTGGGGCATGGATATTTTTAGGGATTGGTCCATTATGATTTCCGTTGGCTATAAACGTCGGATCGATTGCTACTCAGGCTTAGAAGCATTAAATAATGGGAACAGTGTTTGGTGTAGAAGAAAGCAAGTGGGTGATAATAGATTTAAATGGGGCCTGGCCAGGCATAATATTCCACTGTTTACCTGGGATTTGTGTGTGGGCCGATTGCGCGATAGCAGGATTGCCGGGTCACATATCCTCATGAACATAGTGCCACCGCAAAAGGGAGTAGGGAATAAGGAAAAGAAGGTGCGTTGTGATGTGTGTAGTGTGGTGGTATAAGAAAAGGAAAACACGAAATACAGACTGTGTCAGAAGACAAAAAAATATATCAACGAATTTTTAAGACCATCGGGGCCACCATCCTGGTGCTATTGATATTGCTGATTGTTTTTGTGACGATCCTCCTGAACAGTTCCTGGATGCAGAACAAAGCAGTGGAGTGGACCGCCGGAATACTCCAGGAGCGGTATGGCATAAAATTGGCTGTAGAAGATATTGAATTCAGGCCATTCAATAGACTGTATGTCAATGAATTTTATCTTTCTACTGAAACTATCGATACAATGGTATATGTGTCGGAAGGCCGCTTTTCATTTAATGCAAATCCTTTTAAATTATTTCGGGGTGAGTTGGAATTGTCCGGAGTAAATGCTGATTCGGTGTATATTCGATTGCTTGCCAACTACACCCCAAGCCTTCCCGATACTACTGACGCAGGATTTCAGTTTAAATTTTTACCGGCAGACATCGATGTCTCATATCTGGATTTTGGCTTTCAGGATACGGTTCGGCAATCACAGATTTTTGCACGTTCGGGGAGGATTCAGGCGAAGGTTCACGCCAGTAACCTCCAGGATGAATTTGAATTGGAGCATGTGAAATTGGCAGATCCATCAGTGACCATATACGGTGCCAGAAAGGCGTCCGGACAGAACCCATGGATCAGAAAATTGTGGGAAGATTTCAGGGCCGCCAATGGGCTGGATATTACAGAATCCAGCACTGAATCCCTGTTCTGGAATTTGCAATTCGATGTGGATGACCTGGATGTGACCAACGGGCGCATGGAGTTACACAGGTATGATTCCCTACAGAATGCCTACCAACCCTCCCTGGTGATTTCAGATATTACCGGCCAAATAGACCGGATTGTAACTGAGGCTGATCATATCCTCGTCGAATCTTTGGATACCCGGCTTGCCATTGGGGATACGTTGCGGATCGAAGAATTGACCTTTCAGGAATTTGAAATGACCCGTAAGGATTTGCGCGTCCGGGATTTGGTATTGCAATATGGACAATCAAATATCGGGGGGCAGGTGGCATTACAATATGACAAGCCAGCAGATTTGGGGCATTTTGCAGATCGCGTACACCTGAATCTGACACTCCCCGGAAGTCAGGTGAATCTAGCTGATCTGGGAAATCTGATTCCGGGGTTGAAAACCAGTTCTTTTTGGAAGCAAAATGCAGGAGATTCCTATGAGGTCGAATTGATGGGAGCCGGTACGCTCAATGCATTTCAAATATCCCATTGGAGACTGGATGCGGGAAATGCCTTTGCCAGGGGACAGGGTCGCTTGACCGGGATTTTATCGCCGGCTACCCGAAGGATCGATGCGCGTATCCTCGGTTCCAGGATTCCAGTCTCATTCGTTAAGCAAAAATTCCCGGATTTCAACTTACCGGCAGGAGTGGATTCCTTACAAGTAGTGAATCTCATGGGAATGATGAATCTGACTGGACAAAAAGTCAACGTGGATGCCAGGGTCAATTCCGCGCTGGGGGGACTGGATATTCTGGCAGCCATCGACTTACGCAATCAGAAATATAACGGGACCCTGGCATTGGATGATTTTGACCTGGGCCGATTTATCCGCAATCCCAATATCGGTGAACTGTCTATGTCTGTGCAGTTGCAGGAAGGTACCCAGTTTGACCTGCAGGAATTGAGCGGGCATCTCCAGACCACCATCGATTCATTCTATTTCAATGGATTCAGATATTCGGGGATTCAATTGAACGGTTTTTTTGGTAACAATGGATTTTTGGGGCACATCTCCATGAATCAACCAGAAATTGCATTTGATCTGGATACCAAAATTGATTTTGAGCGTATAACTGATATCGTAGCATATGGCCACATTCATCATGCTGAACTCGATGCACTCCGGTTAACGGAGAAAAACGTCAACATGTCCAGTCAACTGGATATCGAAATGACCATGTTTCCTATCGACAGCCTCAATGGTTATGCACGGATCAATGATCTCGAGCTTATACGGGACGATACCATCCGTTACAATATGGATGTGATCACCTTTGATGCCCGGTCCTGGGGTCAGAACTATAAAGACTGGCGTCTGGTGTCGGATATATTATCTGTGGACATTGACGGTCAGTTTAATATTGAAAATATATTAGGTACGACTTATGAAATCATTGCAAACCGGCATCCCAGTATTGTGACTTATCTGCCAGAATGGGAATTGAATACGGATACCATCTATGACAATGACTTTACAATGATCGTCGATGTCAATGATACGGAGGAATTTTCCAACCTCATCAATCCTGAACTGGATACCATCCGCAATCTCAATTTATCGCTGACCTATCGCAACCGGGGTGCGGATTATTTTGAATATTACTTCCAGGCATCAGCTCCTAAAATCCAGTTCCGGGATCTGGCTATCGAATCGATGAACATTAATGCCAGCGGGAGTAATACGGACAATGAATGGATCATTTATCTGGATAGTCTGACGGCTGGTAATGTTCGGATTGGTACCGCACAAGTCCATACCACATTGGTCGGGGACCAGATTGATTTTTCGGTGAATACCCGAACCATCAACAATGTATTGAACAACTTGCATCTGGAGGGTATTAATCGGTTTGATGCGGATGAGAGCATGACCCTGTCGCTGGATACTTCTTCGTTCGAATTGCTGGACAGCAGATGGATTCTGAACCCCGATAATGCTGTTACTGTGGGCAAAAACAAGGTTTTTTTTAACAATTTTGTATTTCAGTCCGGGGATCGGAATTTTTTCATTCAAAGCGCTACGGATCAATCGCTAATAGCCGGACTCCGCAATATTGACATACAATTTCTCGACAATATTTTTCCAGGAGAAAAATTTACTTTTGAGGGTCTGGCCAATGTGATCATGAGTGTGGAAAATATTAATGATCTGACCGGACTGGAAGTAGAGGCGGTTATCGATGATCTGGTGATCAACAATGAACCTTTCGGTCGAATCCGTTCCCTGTTTTATACCCTCGGAAGCGACGAGTTGGCGCAGGTAACCGTTGATGTGGTGAATGAAGAGCACCAGACTCTGGCGGTAAAAGGGGAGTACGATCTGTTCAATACCAGTGGCAATAAGGTGCCTGTATTTGACTTTACATTACGGGCCAGTCAATTTCCCATTCTGGTACTGGAATTTTTCATGGGCTCTATCATTTCCAATACTCAGGGATATGTGAATGCCCAGATCGATGTGACCAGTGATGGTGACCAGCCGGATATCGGCGGACGGGTCCTGATCAACGGACAAACCAGCGTGCCACTTTTGGGTACCACCTATGAATTTATCAATTCCAGTGTCAATATAGACAATCAATTGATCGGTTTTTCAGAGATCAATATCATGGATACCGAGGGTAATCTGGCCAGTGCCTCCGGCGGTATCCGTCACAACCACCTGACCAATTTCAGGATGGATACAGAAGTCACGACGGATAAACTCATGTTGCTCAATACCGACAAATCTGCGGGTATGCCTTTTTATGGAAGGGGCGTGGGCAGTGCAATTATCGGTATCAGAGGGCCGTTTAACCAGCTCAACATGACGATCCAGGCCCGAACCGGTCCTACCTCCCGGATCTCTATTCCTATATCGTCGACCATATCTGTGAGTGACGAAGAAGCTTTTTTTATTGACTTTGTTTCCGACAATTCGTTTGAAGAGGTGCTGGCGACCGAAGGCAGTTCGTTCGTGCAAATAGAAGGTCTCAATCTGACGGTGGATCTGACCCTGACGCCGGATTGTGAGGTTTCCATCATTCTGGACGAATCCACCGGAGATATTCTACGGGCCCGAGGAAATAGTGAACTGCTGATAGAATTGACCCGTGCGGGAAATTTTACCATGCGGGGCACCTATGAAGTGGTTTCGGGAGAATATCAGTTTGCCCAGCTCAATTTTACCCGGAAAATGTTCCGGATCAATCAGGGCGGGACGATCACCTGGACCGGTGATCCACTCAACGCCAAGATCGACATCGATGCGTCCTATTCGGTCCGGACACCACCCTACAATTTTATCCTGGAATACATCGGGCAAAATGACCGGCTCGCCGAACTGGCGCAGAATGCCACCGATGTGGATTTGTTTTTGCATTTGAGAGGGGATCTCTTTTCTCCGGATATCACCTTTGATATGGAATTTCCGGAACTGACAGGACAAGTGAGAAACTATGTCGAGGACCGGCTTCGCGTCATCGCAGATGATCAAAATGAAATCAATAAGCAGGTTTTTGGACTTTTGATCGCGCGGTCATTTATTCCCAGTGTTTCATCCGTGGTCAATATTGATGGAACGGTTGTGAACACGGTGAGTGAAGTGATCACAAACCAGTTATCCTTCTTTCTCACGCAGTATCTGCAGGAATCGGTAGATGAAGTGCCCTTTATCTCTTCTGTAGAACTCAATATCGGCTACAATGTCTATCGCAACAATTATACAGCAGAAGCACAGGAATTGGTCAAGACGGGTAATGAGTTTATGGTTCAGCCTGAGATCGGATTCCTGAACAACCGACTTCAACTCACGATGGAAGCTAACCTTCAGACAGGTTCGGCCGTGACCTCCAATACCCTGATTACCCATGATTTCGTGGTGGAGTATTCCATTACCAAAGACAACAGGCTGATTGCCAAATTGTATCAACGTACCGAACCGTACGTTTTTGAAAAAACTTCAAAGCTCGGAATCGGATTGACTTACCAAAAGGAATTTGACCGGTTTCACGAATTTTTGTTTGGCAAAACCAGTGATTCAGTACAATGAATGTAATCACGTTGTTCCAAAAATAATTTCGTAACTTTGCGGCCATTAATTTATCGTCGGTAGAAGCGGTAGTGATGAATCATCAGGTCAAGACAATTATAGCGTATTTCCTGATACTGTGTGTCACGGTATCCATTATCCCATTGAACCTGCTTCACCATCACGACGAAGATCAAATCGCCTGTGAGAAAGGGTCAGCCGACGCTGAAAACCCTTGCAGTCAGATCGTAAATTTCCAGGCTCAATCTATTGATTTTGAGTGTGAACATCAGACACACCTCGACAGTGAACAGGAACATTGCGAATTTTGTAAGCTCCTCACCACACGGCATTTTACTTATTTACCTGCACCATTTGAATGGTTGGACCCCAACCACGCAGTCAGGGAGAATACCCTGTGGATCCATTCAGTAAGCATCATCTCAGAACCTGGAGACATATCCAACAGAGGCCCTCCCGCCGCCTGAATCTTTACTGGAGTCAACGAACAGTTGATAGCCAGTGCCTGACCCATACTGATACCCAATTAATTTTTTTTATCCTCCCTGCAGATTGCCCGGTCACTTTTTTTCTGGGTTGTTTCTGTGGGAGTTGCGGTATATAGACCGTGAAATATCAAAAGACCAATAATGAAACCATATATCATTTTTTTTATCGTGTTGTGGACGAGCGGTGCTTTATCTGGCCAGAACAGTCTTTCCGGGAATGTCATTGCGGAGGAAAGTGGAGAAGCCCTGGTGGGTGCACATATTTATATTCCAGACCTGAACAAAGGTACATCGACCGATGTGAATGGGTATTTTAATATTGAAAATCTGCCCAGGGGGAAGTTTCTGATAGAAGTGGGGTACCTGGGATTTTCAAATCAGGTCATCCGGGTAGATGTGGATGGGGATACTTCAGTGAATGTGGCACTGATCCATGCGGTTATCGAAATGGCGGAAGTGGTAGTGACCGGTCCATCCGCTTCTACAGAACGGGAATTGAACCCGATTCCAACGTTGGTCGTGGATGAAATTTCATCCAATAAACTGGTCAACAAAAACCTCATCGATGCAGTGGCCAAGCTTCCGGGGATCGCCCAGATCACTACCGGTGGAGCCATTTCCAAACCAGTGATTCGGGGGCTGGGATTCAATCGGGTCATCGTACTCAACAATAATATCCGGCAGGAAGGACAGCAGTGGGGGGATGAGCACGGCATCGAAATCGATGAATATTCGGTGGACCGTGTGGAAATCATCAAAGGGCCGGGGAGTCTCAAATACGGTTCTGATGCCATGGCCGGCGTGATCCATTTTCTGGCTCCCAAACCTGTCAACTCTGGCACCATCATAGCCAATGTGATGGCCAATTATCAGTCGAACAATCACCTACAGGGATACTCAGTCATGAATGCGGGCAACATGAATGGGATCAACTGGTTGGCCCGGCTTTCTCACAAACAGGCAGGAAATTACAAAAATCGCTATGACGGTCCGGTTTATAATTCGGGATTCAATGAATTTAATTTTAACGGGTCCATGGGGATCAATCGCAAATGGGGCTTTTCCAGGATCGGCTTTAGCCGGTTCGATCAGACGCTGGGTCTGGTGGAAGGCGAACGGGATGAACGGGGCCGCTTCATCAGGCCAGTGGCAGGAACTGGAGACCTGGTGGAGGAACAGCCGGTTTCTACAGAGGACCTAAAAGGATATAAGATCGGTATCCCCAGCCAGGGTATCGTTCATCAAAAAATCAGCTCCAGCACTAAGGTGTTTTTTGATGAGTCGGTTTTGTCCCTCAATCTGGCTTATCAACAAAATACCCGGAAAGAGTTTGAAGATCCCCGTCATCCCGATGAAGCAAAGCTGCACTTTCTGTTGAATACCTTCAATTATGATGCTCAATATCTGCTCCCGGAGTTTCACGAATGGCAGCCCTCAGTCGGGATAAATGGCATGGTTCAGGCCAGTCAAAATAAAGGGGAGGAATTTCTCATACCGGCGTACAGCTTGTGGGATGCCGGTATTTTTGGGTTTATGCAACGATCCTGGGACCGGCTGTACCTGAATGGGGGCGTTCGGTACGATATCCGCAATCTGGATTCCAATCCACTGTATCTCAACGCGGATGGTGAAGTAACTGATGAACCCGTGTCCGATGGGACGGTTCGGTTTCATGATTTCCAAAACACTTTTTCCAATATTTCCACTAGTGTGGGTGTCAGTTACCGTTTTAGTGATGAACTGACTGGAAAGCTGAATTTATCCCGGGGTTTCCGGTCGCCCAATATATCTGAATTGGGATCCAATGGGATACACGAAGGTACGTTTCGGTACGAATCCGGGAACTCTGAGCTAAAGCCCGAAACCAGCTTGCAGTGGGATGCCGGTCTGATATTCAATAATGAACATTTATCCGTGGAGCTGGGATTGTTCCACACTACCATACACCATTACATCCACCTTCAAAAACTCACTACTATGACCGGGCAAGACAGTCTGGTGGGTGGAGATGATCCTGTCCCTGTCTTCGGATATGTTCAGAACAATGCGCAGCTTTTTGGCGGAGAGATCACGGTTGATATTCATCCCCATCCACTGGATTGGCTGCATTTTGAGAATTCATTTTCCTACGTGCGGGGGGAGCAACGAAACCAGCCTGATGATCAGCGTTTTTTGCCCTTTATGCCGGCTCCGGAATTCCAGTCCGAGCTCCGGGCGGATTTCAAGGAGGCCGGAAAATATATACACCATTTTTATTTCCGGATTGGTCTGGATCACAGTTTCAGCCAGGACAATGTCTATTCCGCTTACGGTACGGAGACGCCCACTCCTGCATACACCTTGGTCCATGCAGGAATTGGGGCCGATATCATGGGTGGAAATGGTCAAAAACTGTTTTCCCTGTCCATTGCGGGGAGCAATTTATTGGATGTGGCCTATCAGAGTCATCTGAGTCGTTTGAAATACGCACCGGAAAATCCGCTGACTGGTCGGATGGGGGTTTATGATATGGGGAGAAATATCAGTTTGCGGTTGGTAGTACCGTTGGAGTGGAAAATTGTAGAGTAAATGTGGGTGCGAGTATGATATCCCGGAGCAGGGATGCGCCGGGAACAAGTGTCGTTGCTGTACTGCTCAAAAGTAACCCTCATTATGCTCTAATTTTACCTTCAGATTTTCATCCTCTGCTGGATCAAAAGGTGGTCAACCAGCGTCAGCGCTGCCATAGCTTCCACTATGGGTACTGCCCGTGGAACTACGCACGGGTCGTGCCGACCACGGCCTTCAATGGTTACTTCCTCGCCCGCATTGTTGATCGTTTCCTGGGGCTGGATAACAGTAGCGACGGGTTTGAATGCGGCCCGGAAATAGATGGGCATGCCGTTGGAAATGCCGCCCTGGATTCCGCCGGAATAATTAGTTTCGGTGCGGACTTTGCCATTTTCGTCGGTGTAAAATTTATCGTTGTGCTGCGAGCCGTTCATGGTTACGCCCTGGAATCCGCTACCGATTTCGAAACCCTTGCAAGCATTGATGCTCATAACAGCCCTGGCCAGTTCGGCATGGAGCTTGTCAAATACAGGTTCGCCCAGACCGACCGGTGTGTTGCGAATCACGCAGGTCACCACTCCGCCGATGGTATCCCCGGCTTTCCGGGTTTGCATGATCAGATTTTCCATTTCGACTGCTTTCGCAGGGTCCGGGCATCGTACGATATTGGTTTCGGTGAGGCTGAGATCGTGCAATTCGGGATTGTCATCGATGCGGATCGATCCTACCTGGCTCACGTAGCCCTGTATGGTCACATTCATTCTCGCCAGGACAGCTTTGGCAATGCTACCTGCAGCTACCCGCATTGCTGTTTCTCTGGCGGAGGAACGTCCGCCACCGCGGTAATCCCGATGGCCATATTTGGTCTGATAGGTGTAATCGGCATGCGAGGGTCGAAACGAATCCTTGATGTGATCGTAATCCCTGGATTTTTGATCTTCATTGAGAATGATCATACCGATGGGTGTGCCGGTGGTGACCCCTTCAAAAACTCCGCTGAGAATTCGGATCTGATCCTTTTCCTTCCGCTGCGTGACGATCCGGGATTGTCCCGGGCGGCGCCGGTCGAGATCGTGCTGGATGTCCGCTTCACTGACTGGTATGCCCGACGGACAGCCATCGATGATGACGCCCAGTCCTTTGCCATGAGATTCTCCGAATGTAGTAATAGTAAACAGATGACCAAATGTATTGCCTGCCATGGAAATAAATTGTATTTGTATGGTAGCAAAGGTAAGAAAGTTCATTAACCCTGTGAACCGTATTTTCCACTATTTCCACTCCTGGGATTCAATAATAAGCATGATTGTATTATAC
>CBFGVZ010000111.1:0-12068 GCA_965652315.1 uncultured Saprospiraceae bacterium
TGCTGTTTTTCATTTTTCAAATGATCAAAATTAGATTGGTATTCAATAATGCACTTTTTCAGACTGTATGTGGTGAATAATTCGGGATAGGACGCCATCACCGTGTGTCCACCCAATGTTATGAGGATGAGGGATTGGTTTTATAACTCACTTTTGTTCGCCATAAAAAACAGCACTCCGAATGGTCTCACTGATCCGGTTCCCGTTCATATTCAAATCGCGGCAATCGCCCCCGACCAAAATTCCATCGGTCAAAGGGTTTTCTTCATTGTACAATGTACACCCTGTGATCGAAACCTGATTGGACGAACGAACGTCGATGGCCCGGAACAATGAATTGAGAATATGAGAGGCATTGATGGTTATTCGGTTACAATCATCCACTTCGAGGGCTCCACCCGAAACCTGAGTTCCCCTGGCCACACCTTCCAGAATATTACCTCCGAAAATGACATCACGACAGGAAGCCATCCGTATTCCGCCGACGGCATTGACATCGCCCTTGAAGTAGTCAGCATTGTGGTCAAAAACATTGCCCTGAATGACAATATTGTCCGCTGATTCCATTAAAATGTGGTGTTCAAAGCCTCTGATAAAGGTATTACCTGTAATGCTGATTCCCTTTACGTTTTTCAATTTGATCAGCGTTTCCTGGTTGCTGATATGATTGCCATCAATGCTAAGCAAACCAATCTTGATCCGGCTATCGGGATTCCCGATAAAGTGAATATTAGCGCCCCCGGGGCTCTTCAGGGCCTGGATATTATTGCCTGAAATAGTCCCTTCCCGAATACTTCCCCGCTCTGATATATCAAAAAACACATCGGCAGAAACCACCTTAGATTCAGCATCAAAATTGTATTCGATGTCATTCCCCACAATCTGAATATTCCGGATTTCAGAGTTCCGTGCGACGATTCCCCCCTCTTTGCAATAGCTGATGTGGTTGTCGTGGATATTGATCTGATGGAGATTTACCTGATCCAGATAAACTCCTATTCTGTGGCCATCATAAATATGGTTGCCAAGCAGTTGAACGTTTCGATTGCGGGTGGTCAGGTGGATACCGTACCGGGAATTGCGGATCAGACAATTTCGGACGACTGGCTGCATCAGCCCCACAAGCCGGATTCCATCCGAATCCTCTTGCTTCCCTACAATTTCCAGTGATTCGATTAAGAAAAAGTTCTCCCGGGCCCATACGTCCTCCTTCACCGTTGCAGGTAAGGCTGATCCTTCATGCGTCCCTCTGATTACAAAAGCTGCACCTGGTCCATCCATGATGATGGTAGATGCACCGGCAACACCTTTTATGGTAAGTGGACCGTACTGTTCCAATGCTATGTTGATACTCCTGGTAATCCGGTATACACCCTTACTGAATAAAATTTCTCCGTCCTCCGCAGCCCGGATCGCAGTGTATATAGCTTCTGTGTCGTCCGTGGTACCATCCCCTTTTGCACCGTAGTCCCGAACATTGGTTGAAAACAGGTTATGGGGCATCGTGATCAACAGGAACAAAACGATCATCATATACTTCCATAGAGGAAATAGCCCGGCATATATTCCGGCGTTTCTTATTGCACAAAATTTCCCAGTCAGGGGTTCAAAAATCGAAGGCATAAGTGACAGCACCACAACAGCTGATTGGAATTAATCAAATCGTGCCTGCAAAATAACGAATCGGAATAAAAAATGGGCAATTATTTCATATCATTCAGGATGGCTTGAAATTTTCGGACTATTTTCTGGTCTTTTCGGTTGAGCTCTGAAAGAGAAAGCACATTCTTTTCAAAGGGATCAACGGATATTTTAAACAGATCGCCATTATCGTAAAGTTTCCAGGTCACATCATGTACAAACCGCCGTTTTGCCCGGTTACCCCAGTTGGGGTCATAATGACAAAAGACCCATTCCCGCTGGTCTTTCCGTGACCCTTTCCCGGTCAGGAATGGTAAAAAGCTGACCCCATCCAGTTGCATCCCTGCAGCTTCAAATTTTTGGCCAGACAATTCCATTAAAGTAGGTACAAAATCCGTAAAATCCACCAGTCCCGAATGTATACCAGGCTGGATATGCCCCGGCCAGTATGCCACCATGGGAACGTGCGTTCCATAGTTGGTTGTATTCCCTTTATCCCCCTGAATGTCCACACCTTCCACATGAGAAACGACCCGTTTACTTGTTCCATTATCCCCCACAAAGATGATCAGGGTCTCTTCATCGATTCCCAGGTCTTCGGTTTTCTGAACGATCCGACCTATGATCATATCCATGTATTCTACCATTGCGGGGAAATACTTCGGATCACTTACTTTTTGGTCGGGATCATAGTCCTCAAATTCTGATAAAGCCGGTGTAGGTTCGAATGGATCGTGAGTCAGCACCATAGGGTAATAGATAAAAAAGGGCCCCTGGGCATTGTCCTCCATAAACTCCTCAATGTATTCCACGAATACATCGGGTCCGTATTGGCCCACATAAGTCTTCAAGCCTGATTCTTTGGTTTGGATTCTGGGATTCTTAAATCGCGATCCCACCTCAGTGATTTGCCACAAGCAGTATTGATCGAAGCCCGCATCTTCAGGAAAAGTCCCTTTTCGTCCTCCGGCCAGCTCCCATTGACGTTCATAACCATACAACTGCCATTTCCCGGCGACACAGGTTTTATAACCCCCATTCTGGAGGATGTGACCGAAAGTGGTTTCGGCCGGATCGAGCAGACCAAAGCCGATGTAATTCCGGAAATTGTACTTCCCGGTCATAATCTGGACCCTGGATGGTGTACATAAAGGAGTAGAATAACAATTCTCGAACAAGATACCTTCCGAAGCCATGCGTTCCAGATTGGGCGATTGGTTATGATCATTCCCATACATGGAAAGCGCCTCATACCCCAGGTCATCCGCCATGATCAGGATAATATTGGGTGGTTTCTGGGCCAGGATATTGGATATCCCCGCGACATACAGTGATATTAACAGAATAAGGTGTTTCATCATTCTCATTTTACCAGCCGGGGTTTTGTTCGAGATTATTATTTAAAGTCAGTTCATTGGTTGGGATTGGAAAAAGGTAATCCCGGTTTTCGTTAAAAGCATAACCATTGGGTAGCGTACTTTGGTATCTGTCGATATAATTATTGGCATCCACTTCAATATCGTTGATCTGATCCTCGATTTGAGGAAAGGAAACACCCCTGATAAAACGGGCACCCCGTGGCCTCTCGCCCTGGATTAAATGACCGGCTCTCCATCGCAATAAATCATCCAGCCGAAAACCTTCGAAAGCCAGTTCCACCCGCCTTTCTCTTCGAATTTCATTGATCAGTGGAGATAGAGATGGAAAATCCCATTCCGGATCAGTAAACCCTACGTCTACTGAAAGATGCGGCATGCCCACACGATCCCGAAGCAGGTTAATCGATCGATCCAGATCGGATTGTGTGATAGTCCCCAATTCAGCTTTGGCTTCCGCAAAATTGAGTAATCCTTCAGCATATCGGAAAACCATTCCGTCCACTTTTCCGTACTGGTCTGTAGATGAACCGGTGTTTTGATCGGGATCAGTGGTAGATCCTTTTCTGATCATATATCCTGTAGTAGATCTGTCGTTTCCGCCTTTATGAATGGTCGGGTTTTCGAAGATAATCGGCGGCGTGGAATTGACCGAAACCTGGCCTGGCGACCACATGGATTGAACCAGCCGGGGATCACGATTTTCGATTACATCCTCCAGTGTTTGATCCCCGGCATATACATCGCTAATACTAATGGGCAATCCATCAATATCCAGATAATCCTGAACCAAAGATCTGGTTATCCCGGTACCATTGCCCCGCTGACCATTGAGCCATGGCCAGGTCCAGCTACCCAGGTCCTGTGCGGGTTCGATCATCTCTACCAGAAGCGCTTCATTGACTCCAATCAGGTCATCCATTCCAAATAAATCGTAGTAATCGATATCCGAATTTCCCGTGGAATATAACCCTACCCCATCCAAATTCATCAATGCTTCTGAAGCCTGCACAGCCAGGTTCAAATATTGTTGTCCGTTGGAACCCTCCACACCAAACGGAGTACCGGCATGATATTTTTCCCAGGTACCCTCAAACAGACAAACCCGGGATTTAAACAACAACGCACTTTCCTTATTGATTCTAGTCGCACCGACTTCACTTCTATCCTTCAGAAGATCAACAGCACGATCCAGATCGGCAATAATTTTGTCTACTATGACATTCCTGCCTTCCCGCGCAATATAAAGTTCTTCTGAATCAATATTCAGGACCTTATCGGTCCAGGGAACATCTCCGAACCTTTTGACTTTTATAAAATAGATATATGCTCTGAAAAAATAACCCTCTCCGAGAAAATGATTGATATCCGCCTGATTTCCTTCGGTTACGCCCTTTGAATTTTCAAGAAAATAATTCACCTTACGTAGGTCTGCCCAGCCCCATCCTCCACCGGTGGCAGGTATAGATCTCGTACCATTCAGTATGTCGTTGGGTGAACTGGGTTGCATATTATCACTATTGTTGTCATTGTTATGATAATTGACATTACCTCTTAACAGGGTATAAAAATTATTGACATATAATTCCATGTCCGTAGAAGAATTCCAAAAAGTTTTTTCTGTGATTTCATCCAATGGTGTTTTGTCGAGTACACCCTGACAAGAGATCAAAAATAAAAAGGGGGATAGGAGTATAATTAGAGACTTCATCGTCAAATATTTTTTGTTGGTTAGAATTGAATTTTTATTCCGAAACTCATAGTTCTGGCAAGAGGGTATGCCCTGCTGTCGCCAATTCGGCCGGAGCCTCTGATGTCGGCTAATTCTGGATCAAAATTCTCCCACAGAGAAGTGAACGTCAGTAAATTTTCCCCGGAAGCATACAATTTTAGTCCCTTTATTGCTGGCACGTTGGACAGAATACGAACGGGGATAGAATAACCTAGGCTTAGATTTTTCAACCGGATATAGGAAGCATCCTGAAGATATCTGGTTGAAGCAAACCGGTCCTTACCAAACCCATCCGACTGACCCGAATCAAGTGGAATGGGCAGGTATGCATCAGGGTTTTCTTCGGACCAATAATCCAGTACTGCTTCAGTTACATTGGAATGGCCGATACCATTCCAGCCCCAAAACAATGTGGCATAATCACTTGGCATATAATCCTTCTTCCCGACGCCCTGGAACAGTACATCAAAATCAAATCCTTTCCACGATATCCCTCCATTCAAAGAAATCCGGTACCTGGGATGTGTGTTGCCAATCACGCGACGATCTCCGGGATTTTCGACGGTGTTCTCACCTACGTTGACTTTCCCATCTCCATCCAAATCCAAGTATTTCACGTTGCCTGGACGCCAACCCGTACCGAAATAAGAAAGATCTACTTTGGAAAGATAATCCTCTACCTCTCCGGTGGTTTGAAAAAGATCATTAGCGGAAAAGCCCCATAATTCACCGATCACCTGTCCTTCATACCAGTTGCTGATCACCTTGTTGGGGTTGTGGTATTTGGTTATCACGGATTTATTATCAGATAGCAGGATATTGACCCGATAATCGAAATCACCAATTCCATCCCGCCAACCCAAAGTCAATTCCCAACCCTTTGTTTTCAGCGAAGCGCTATTGGTCTGGGGTGGATTTGTGCCCAGGAATGCAGGTAAAGCACCCGATGGTCCAAACATATGGTCTGTTTCTCTTTCATAGATGTCAATGGAAGACGTCAGTTTGCTGTTGAAAAAAGCCAGGTCAAAACCTATGTTTTTGGTAGTAGATGTTTCCCAGGTAATATCAGGGCTTACAATACCCGGGATACCAGCATAATTGGGACGCGTGCCATCGATGAGCCAGGGCAGACGAGTGTTAATCGGGATATTGGACAGGTAAAGATAGCTCCCTACGTTCTGATTGCCAAGCTGGCCATAGGACAATCGAAGTTTGAATAATGTGAAGGCATTCCCAAAAACCGGTTCCCAGAAATCTTCCCGATGTATATTATAACCTACCGAGGCTGAAGGAAAGAATCCAAATCGATCCCCATCTTCGAATTTCGAAGAACCATCATATCGACCATTGAATTCGAAGAGGTATTTTTCCTTAAAGTTATAGGATAAACGGCCAAAGAAGCCCAACGTACTCCAGGTTTCAATCGGATTGTTCGGGCCTATTACATCACCGATTGCAACATTCAGGGAATTGAGGTTGTCTGCAATCACGTCCCTTTTGGAAGTTACCAACCTGAAATAATTGTTCTCTTCCTGCTGGTAGCCGGCCAATAAATTGAAGTTGTGATATTTCCCAACGTGTTTATTATAATCCATATAGATATTAAAAGACACATAATCTGTCTTACGGATATCTTTTTCTATTTCATTGCTATTAGCCTGGTAAGTAATTGACGGTTTGCCGTCAGGTCCTAGCAAAGTCCATTTTTTGTAGTTGAACGTCCGATCATAGAAGACCTTTTTAAAAGAAAAATCCCCTTTTACTGCAAGGTTATCGGTCAATGTCACTTCGGATCGAAAACTGGTCACGAAATTGTCTTCACCATAAGCATCGAATCCATTGTTTTCCAAAAACCCGGGGATCAAAGCGATTTGTTCCTCTACAAGAACGTTACCATTTGCATCCAATACCTGTGGTGTGATGTAAGGTGCCAGCGGGGAAAATCGCATCGCATCGTGATAAAGCCTGCCCCTGCTGGAACCATCCAATGTGGCCGGAAAACTGTTGTTCTCCTGGTAAAACCTGGTGTTGTTGGAGATCCTAAGCCATTCTGTAACCTGTGAACTAACATGGCCATCAAAATTGTATCGTTTAAAATTCTCATATTGATCTCCATACCTAAGGCCCCCTTCATCTTGAAAAAAGCTACCCGAAATATGGTAGTTGATATTTTCACTACCTCCACTAGCGCTAACGTCATGCTTTTGAGCAAATTCCCGATCCTTGAATATAATATCCCACCAATGTGAATTGGCATATCCAGAGTACCATCCACTTCCCGTACCGGTTTCTATTCCCAGCCATTGATTGGGTTTTCCGGGAACAGCTTCGGTCTGATGCTCGATTTTCCCTTGAGCATAAGATCTGATCCGTTCCATCTGATCTTCGTTGATGATAACCTGACCGGTCTGGTTGAATCCGGCCACATTCCGATACTCTGCGTATTGGACGGAATTCACAAAATCTGGAACGAAAATTCTTTTTTTGGAACGGAAACTGTTGGAATAATTGATTGAAAAGGGTTGATTTTTTCCACCTTTTTTTGTCTCTATGAGAATGACCCCATACGCAGCCTGAGCACCGTATATCGCTGTAGAAGCCGCATCCTTCAATACAGAAACACTGGCAATATCATTGGCATTGAGTGCTGCTAATTCTGAATTGGAAGCCCGGACTCCATTAATTAGGATATACGGGCTGGAATTGGAAAGGGATCCCGTTCCTCTAATGTTAATATTCATTCCGGCATCTGCCGCTCCACCGGATGCGTTTATATCAATATTGAGGTTTGGAGCCAGACCCTGTAGGGCCTGAGTAGCACTGTTCACGGACCGGAGCTCCAATTCTTCTGAATTGATTTCAGACACCGCACCGGTCAGGTTGGTTTTCTTCTGTATGCCATAACCCACCACAACAACTTCATCCAATAATTCCGAATCCGCAATCATGGTAACTTCCAAAAATTGCCTGGCGTCCAATGGAATTTCTACAGTCTGATAACCGATATAACTAAATACCAGAATCGCATTTTCATTCAGGTCTTCCAACGAAAACTGACCATCGAAATCCGTGGCTGTGCCTTTAGTCGTGCCTTTGACCTGGACATTGACTCCGATCAGTGGTTCGCCTTCGGTATTTTTCACCAGACCTTCTATATTGAGTATCAGTCCTTTGGGCTGTCTGTAGGGGTTATCATGAAATTTTCTCAATGGTAGTCTGGACAAAGGCGTAAACGATATTTTATTGTCTTCGGCTATGATCTTTTCCATATGCCCGACCATTTTCTTCAGTGACCTTATACCTTCTTTATCCTTCTGATAAATGATGGCATACCGCTGATCAAACATCTTAAATTCCAGGCCGGTTCCTTGCAGTACCGACGATACGGCCTCTTCCAGGGAACGACTTTTGGTCCGTTCATAATTCACCAGTATATCCTTCACAAGTGCCCGGTCAAACGAAAAATAAACCCCATATTCCAGACTGATCTCCTGAATGGCCTCGACCAGCGTCATTTCGTCAGGGGTCATTTCATCCAGTTTCGGATAAGGTAGGGTTTCAGCACTGACCGTCAAGCTGATCAGACACACCAAAAGCGATAAACACCACTTCTTTTGAGTAAATCCTTTAAATTTCATACTTTTGAGTTCTTTTAAATAGTTAATATTTAAGCGATAGGGTATGTATGCCAGTACATATCCTATTTTTTTCTCACCAGGTATACGTCCTCATTTTGCTCAATTTTCAATTTCATCGTGAGTTCAAAGGCGTCCTTCATCGTCTCCCAGTCCGAGTAGGGTACCCAGAAATTGAGTTTGCGTTCTTTGATCTCCGGATCGCTGTATTCAAAGCGCACGCCGTAAATAGCACTGACTTCCAGAAGAATCTCCTCCACCGTCTTGTTGTTGAAATACAGCGTATTATCCTTCCAGGAAGCCGTGGTTTCAGGATGTTGTTCCTGACTTTCCACCAGCGTTTCAGCCACCCGGGAATAGGTCACTTTTTGTCCTGGCGTCATCATAAATTCCTGGGACATGGTTCCTTTCAGATCCAACCGGACGCTGCCCGTCTCCAGAAAAACTTCGGTATTGCTGTGCCTGTTGGATACATTAAACGCCGTACCGATCACTTCCACATTGAGGTCATCCGTCTGAACGATAAATTTTTTGCTGTCGGCCGTATGGATTACTTCAAAATAGGCCTCTCCGTCCAGCGTTACCGTACGAACCTTTTTTTTCTGCCAGCTTTTATCCCAGGTGAGCACCGTATTGGCATTCAATTCCACTACTGAACCATCAGGCAGCGTGATTTTTTCCCGTTCCCCGTAATCGGTGTGGTACTCTATCCGGCTATCGAAAATACCGAGCGCGAATAACAACGTAGCGATTAATACTAAGCCTGCAGCGATGGATGCTGTGCGTAAAAGCAACCGTTTTTTCGAAAAAACCCGTCGTTCATTCCCAGCTTCAGTGGTAGTACTTGATGTTACTTTCATTTTGAATTCCCGGATTTGCTCCAGGATATCTGTATCAGCGATTGAATCAAAATGCTCTTCCCACGATTTCATCAATTCGGGTTCCACTAAGTCCCGACCTTCCCGATCCTCCAGCATCGAAAAAAGCTCATCCAGTTCGGCCCCTGTGATACTGTTGTTTTTCAGTCGCTTATATAGAATTTTGATTCTGGATATGTCTTTCACATTGAAAATTTTATGGCCATTTCCTCAGGCCGGTTTATCATATGAGTCGCGAAACTGGAAACAGGACTAGTCCAGGATGGAAATATTTTATAATTTATTTGAAATATGAGCGTACTTCGAAAGTTCGATAAGCTAAAACAAATTAGCTTGTTCTGAAGTGACGTCAATACAAAATCTGGCGATTAACATTGATAGCGGTATCTTCACTGGGCAACAGGCCGAAATCATGTTTTCTGCAGACCTCAATAATTACTTTTCAGTAAAGCTTACGTTCATGGTAGGTTGAAATAAAATTTTATGGTAATTTTGGTCGAGTGAAAAATGATCGACCAGATAATTGATACATATTACCCAAGTGTCTATGCGTTTACCCTGACACACGTAAAATCTGAGGCGGTAGCCAAAGATCTTACGCAAGATGTGTTTGTGCAATTGATCAGGAGAAAATCAAGGCTAAACGAAATCGAGAATCTCGAATCCTATGTCTATACCATGACCCGAAATGCGATATACCGCCACTTCCGGAAAATCCGCTTCAGCGAGGAAATGAAATCAGAAATGCTGCTGGCCATGTCCACAACTCATTCAGTAACGGAGGCCAATCTTGAATATCTGGAAATGCAAGAAATCATGCAACAAAAGGTAGAAGAGTTGCCCGATCGCCAACGGGAAATCTTTCACCTGAGCCGGGAAATGGGGCTCAGTCATAAGGAAATCGCCGAAAAACTGAACATTTCCCCCAATACCGTTAAGAACCACCTCGTACAGGCACTTAAAACATTGAGGGCGGGACTTGAATTATTAAAGGGGTGGGTAGTCCTGGCGGGGTATTGGATGTGGTAACAGGAACAAAACTACTCCGGTCAATATATGCCTTTTTCAATCAGAATGCCTGATTTTATCATTGGTAAAGTACGGATTGAACTTATACACAGAATGTTTAGCATAGGGCGCATCGGCTTCCGGTAAAAACTTCGACAGTGTCTCGATTCTATGCACTTTATCGGAGGTCCGAACCAGATTAAACCATTCATTAGGATCCCGGCGGTGGTCATAAAATTCTTCTGAACCGTCCTGGTACCGGATATACCTTTCATCAGATGTACGAATGGAATGGTTCCCCCAGCCGTAGGTGGTTAAGGCAAATCCATCGGTTTTTTCGGATTCACCACGGAGTACCGGAACCAGGCTGACGCCTTCATTTCTCGGATATGCATCCAGATTACAGAGTTCCAGTAACGTGGGATAAATGGAAAGCATTTCTGCTGGTGAATCTATTTTTTTTCCACTTATCATCCCCGGACCGGCGAAGATCAACGGCGCATTGGTTCCTTCTTCCCACAGACAATGCTTGGCAAAAGTCCCTTTTTCTCCCAGCCGGTAGCCATGATCGCTCCACAGTACGACGATGGTATTATCTGCGTACGCACTATTTTCGAGCGCATTTATCACTTCACCCACGTAATGATCCACAAAAGAGACACAGGCCAGATAAGCCTGAACCATTTTGGCCCATTCTCCGCTTTCGATCGCCCATTCGGTAGTCGGCATCATCGGCATATCATCAATTTTGGAAACGATTTCAGGGAGGTCCTCCAGGTCATTCTCCAGGTATGGCGGAGTCTCGATCGTTTCCAGTGGATGCAAATCAAACCATTTCTGAGGCACATACCAGGGCACATGGGGTCGAAGGAAACCCACGGCCAGAAAAAAGGGTTGATCATAATCCCGGTTCAGCCGCTCGATCGCCCACCGGGCAGAATGATAATCCGGCATCATCGAATCAGCGGCCGGGAAAGCTCCCCAATCCGTACTGGTACGTCCATAACCTTCCTGACCGGGATCTCCACTCCACACGAATCTTTCCTCAGGCGAAGGACCGAATCCGCGCGATCTGCCCCCGGATTCATCCAACACACCGTCTGGCGCATGTTGATGAAATATTTTTCCAATACCCATGGTGTGGTATCCATTATTTTTCAGGTATTCGGGTAACAAAATGATATCCGCTGTGACCGGGTTGTCTTTTTTGAGGTTGTTGTCATCGATCATACCGTATATCCCGGTGGTGGAGGGCCGCAAGCCTGTCATAATGGATGCACGTGAAGGTCCGCACAGGGGCGCCTGGCAATGCGCATTCCGAAAAAGCACACCCCGGGCGGCGAGCCGGTCCATATTCGGGGTTTTGGCATTGGGATGTCCATCCATGCAGCCCAGCCAGTCGTTGAGATCGTCGATGCAGATCATGAGAACATTGGGTCTGGATGACATCGGGGATTCACCGGTACAAGACACTATAAGGAAACAAATCATCAAAAACCCCGCGCAACGCTTAAAATAAAGATTCATCTTGATTTTATTATTGGATGACGCTGCAATATAATCTCAAATTCCCCGAACACGCAAATAAAATTTTTTCAGACGCATATCAAAGTTCATACAGGAATGAAATTATATACTTTTCCAGGAAGCTATGAATAGGAGAATCAGACCAGACAAGGATTTGTGAAATTATGGGGCGTCTTATGGCCAATTCAAATGCCTGCGTAAGAATTCAAATGTAGCCACGTTACGCGACGCATGACCGCCATTGAATATTTCAATCGATGTTTTATCGACC